>NZ_JAJUJR010000106.1 GCF_029265225.1 Sedimentibacter sp. | reverse complement strand
CCAGTCATAACACACTCCCCTTGCGGCTATAAAAAGATATTCAGTTATTCCTTCCGGATCATAGTCTTTAATGATCTCCCCGGACTCCTGACCATTTTTGATTATGTCAATAAGAACTGCCTGCATTACTCTTCCCTTGGAAATGTACAGTTTGTTTGCTGAAGCAAAAAGCTGCTTAGTTGTATCAACACCCGTGTATTCATTGTATCTCGCATAATAATCAAAATAATCTATGATATTTTCAACAGCGCTTTTTCCGCTGACATTGGGTCTTACGGTTTCTTCGAAATATACATCTCCTCTTTTGTATATTTCAATCAAAATATCATCCTTTGACTTGAAGTAATTATAGAATGAACCAACTGACACTCCTGCCTTGCTGCATATGTCGTCAATTTTCATGTTGTTGAATCCCTTTTGTTCCATGAGTTTGATTGCAATTTTATATATTTTGTTTTTCGTAGCCTCAGCCTGAATTTTTCTGCTGTTTTTTTTCTCTGCAGCCTTTTCAGTCATTTCAGTCTCCTTACGTTTAAATAAATTTTAACATTTAAATTATAGCAAATTTATTATACAATTACTATTGAATTTATAAAATTATTAGATATTTTTATAATAATACTAAAATAATATTTCTCAAAAAAAGTTGCTCCGCAACTCCGCTAGGGGGACCTATGTCCCCCTTCGGCGTAAAAAATACTAACGTATTTTTTACTGAGCACCCCCCTTGACGGCAAGGGCGTCCCGCCCTTTGCAATCCTCGTTTTTTATATACTAGGAAAGAGAACCTTCCTAGTATATAAAAAATGCTGTCTTAATTCCATTGACACCTGTGTTCAAAGACAATATAATAATTTCATTACATAAAGAGGTGAAAATGTGGAAAATTATATAAAAAGAACTGCCAAAGTAATGTTTGGACTTATACTTTACTCAATTGGTCTTTTGTTCAGCATCAATGCAAACATCGGCCTTGCCCCATGGGATGCTTTCGGAATCGGAGTATCGAACTTAACTGGAATTTCATATGGAAATGTGAGCATATTGACAGGAATTGTAATATTGTTTTCAGTTGTGCTTCTCAAGGAAAAAATAGGCATAGGGACTATTTTGAACACCGTCCTCATAGGCGTATTCGTGGATATTCTTCTTTCATTGAATATACTGCCTAAGATGACAAACTTTTTTGCCGGCTTGCTGGTAATGGTAATAGGTCAGGTGATTGTGAGCTTTGCCAGCTATTTTTACATAAGCCCCGGCATGGGATGCGGACCGAGAGACACTCTCATGGTTGCCCTGGGCAAGAGGTTTCCCAATGTTCCCATTGGAGCAATCCGCGGATCTATAGAAGGAACGGTTCTCATCATAGGTTTCCTTTTGGGAGCAAAGGTGGGAATAGGAACGGTCATTGCAGTCTTCGGAATGAGTTTCATAATGCAGACAACATTCAAATACCTCAAATTTGACATAAAATCTGTTGTACACGAAAGCCTTTTCGATTCATTTAAGAATTTCAAAGTTATATTTGCAAAATCATAATATAATAAAAAGCTATGTTTCCATAGCTTAGGTTATTGAAAACTAATTTTTGAGAAAATCGTAGGGCGGATCTTGTATCCGCCCGTGTTTTTAAATAATTTTGTTATCTTCGGGAGGACACGAGGTCCTCCCCTACATTATTGAAGCATGCTATTTTTCTTTTGACGCTTTATGCGCCATGTATCTTTGTCTTCCTTCTTCAAAAAGTCTTTCTTCTTCTTCATTCATGAGTTTCAACGGAGGTACGGCTACAGCCTTTCCATTGTTATCCAAAGCAACAAATGTAAAATAACCTGTCAATGCAACTCTGGGAGGCTCTTCAAGACTGAGGTCCTCAACCATTACAGTTGCCAGAACTTCAATTGAGCTTGTTCCCACAAATGTCACCTGACAAATGCACTTCACATAATTGCCTATGTGTATGGGAAGATGAAATTCCAGGCTGTCCACCCGGGCTGTTACCACATTTGACCTGCAATGTCTGGCTGCAGCTATGCCAGCTGCATTGTCCATCAATTTCATTATTTCACCGCCGTGGACATTTCCTGCAATGTTGGCATGCTCAGGCTGCATGAGGTTTCCCATTATTATTTTTGATTGTTCAACTGTCTTGGCTTCTATTTGACACACCTCTTTCTTGGATGATTATATCAAATTGCATCAAAAACTTCCACATTTTTGTACAATTAATCATCATACCAGAGATAGAATTTCAATTATGTCCTTGATTCCTGCAGTAGCACTGTCACCTTCGCCTTTTTCACCGTAACCGTACTGGCAATACACAGAATAAATTCCGTTTTTCACTCCTGCTTCAATATCATGAAATCTGTCACCTACAATAACCTGGTTCACAGGATAGTTGTCCTTGATGATTTTTAAAACTTCATGTTTGGGAATGAAATCATACATTTCAGAACAAATCATGTCATCAAAATATACACCAAGATTGAATGTTTTGGCCGCTGTTTCCATGTACCTTACACTGCAGTTGCTTAAAAACACAAGTTTATAGCCTCTTCTTTTAAGTTCTCTGAGAACCTCTTCTGCATTGTCATATAGGCAGGCATTACCTGAAAGCATCTGACTTTGCATTTCCCTGCCGATTATTGCACCTGCACTGCTTTTAAAAGGCTCCTCAAGGTTCTTCATGAAATTATTCCACATTTCAGTCTTTGTGTAACCAAGCCATTTGGAAATTTCCTCATCCTTCCACTCCCTGGGCTCTGCCTTTTTATTTTCCACAAGAAAATCGTAAGCTTTCCTGAAAGCAGGCGAGTAAATTTTGACACTGTTGTGCAGTGTTCCGTCAAAATCAAAATATATTGTTTTGACGTCCGAAAGCTTCATTTTATTTTCCCATCTCATCAAAAAGATTTACCATTTCTATTGCAGTGCAGGCTGCATCATAACCCTTGTTTCCTGCCTTTGTGCCGGCTCTTTCAATGGCCTGTTCAATTGTGTCAGTAGTGAGCACTCCAAAAATTACAGGAAGTCCGGTTTCCAGTGAAACATTGGCAATTCCTTTAGAAACTTCACTTGATACAAAATCGAAATGAGGAGTTGATCCTTTTATTACGGCACCCAGACAGATTACGGCGCTGTACTTGCCCGACAGAGCCATTCTCTTGGCAGCCAGCGGAATTTCAAAAGCTCCCGGCACCCATGCAATTTCAATTTCATCTTCATTTACGCCGTGTCTTTTCAAAGCATCCAGAGCTCCTCCTAAAAGTTTTCCTCCTATGAACTCATTAAATCTTCCTACAACTATACCGTATTTCTTATTGCTTGATGTTAATCTTCCTTCATATATTCTCATGTTCATCCTCCTGGATTAAAATTTTAAATCGTGACCCATTTTTTCTTTTTTTGTTTTTAAATAAAATTCATTTTTTTCGTTGCTTTCTACCTGAATATTTTCCTTGCCTGTAACTTCAATACCAAAACCTGACAAACCAATAATTTTTTTAGGGTTGTTTGTCATGAGCTTCACTTTTCTTATTCCAAGAGCATACAATATCTGAGCCCCTATGCCGTAATCCCTTAAATCTTCTTCAAACCCGAGAGCAAGGTTAGCTTCGACAGTGTCCATTCCCTGGTCCTGCAGGGAATATGCCCTGATTTTGTTTATAAGGCCTATTCCTCTTCCTTCCTGCCTCATGTATAAAAGCACTCCTCTTCCTTCTTCTTCTATGCGCTTCAATGCTTCATGCATCTGATCTCCGCAGTCACACCTTAAGGACCCGAATGCATCTCCCGTGAGGCATTCCGAATGAACCCTTACAAGTACAGGTTCTTCTGTGGCAGCATCACCTTTCACAAGAGCCACATGATGCTCTCCTGTAATTTTATTTATGAAGCCTATCATTTTAAAATCACCGAATTTTGTAGGCATGTTTGCTTCAGCAACTTTTTCCACAAGCACTTCCTTTTTGCGCCTGTACTCAACCAGGTCCTTGATTGTGATAAGCTTCAAATCAAATTTCTCAGCATATTTTTCAAGGTCTGGAACCCTTGCCATGGTACCGTCTTCATTCATTATTTCGCATATTACTCCTGCTGGATAAAGATTTGCCAGTCTTGCCAGGTCAACGGATGCTTCTGTGTGTCCGGTTCGAACAAGCACTCCTCCGTCTTTTGCAACAAGAGGAAAAATATGTCCCGGTCTGTTGAAGTCCGTGGACTTTGCTTCCTTTTCAAGCATGTGTTGAATTGTCTGTGCCCTCTCATGAGCTGAAATGCCTGTTGTAGACCTGTTTGAATCCACAGAAACCGTAAATGCCGTTTCCTTCGGATCCGTATTGTTTGTAACCATGCTTTTGATGTTCAGTTCATCCAGCCTTTCCTTGAGCATTGGAACGCATATGAGACCTCTTCCGTACTTTGCCATGAAATTGATGTGCTCAGGTTTTACCTTCTCAGCAGCCATAAGCAAATCACCTTCATTTTCCCTGTCTTCATCATCAACCACTATTACCATGTTTCCCTTTTTCAGTTCCTGAATTGCTTCTTCAATTGTATTAAACATATATCCTCCTATAAAAAACCGTTGTCTGCCAAAAATT
Organism: Sedimentibacter sp.; assembly: GCF_029265225.1. Lineage (GTDB taxonomy): Bacteria > Bacillota > Clostridia > Tissierellales > Sedimentibacteraceae > Sedimentibacter. Next base: position 2,465 of record NZ_JAJUJR010000106.1, on the reverse strand, counting down.
TCATATCTATTCTGCTTGTTTCCTGTTTTTCATCACCCTTGAAAGTAAGAAATCTTTCAATATATTTTCCAACAATGTCACATTCAAGGTTCACTTCATCTCCTGTTTTTTTCTTAAGAAGTATTGTTTCTTCTTTTGTTACCGGAATAAGAGATACCCTGAATGAATTTTTCTCCGTGTCCACAACCGTGAGGCTTGTTCCGTCAATTGCAACAGAGCCCTTTGGTATTATGTACTTAATTACATTGCTGTCTGTTTCCACTGTGAGCCATGTGGCATTGTCTTCATCCTTGTATTCCTTTATGATTCCTGTTCCGTCTATGTGCCCGGAAACTATGTGACCTCCAAGCCTGTCGCTTAACTTTAGTGCCCTCTCAAGATTGACAGGGCTTCCATTTTGAAGTTTGCCAAGATTTGTTTTTCTCATGGTTTCAGGCATGACGTCAACAGTGAATGAGCTGTTTGTGAAGCTTGCTACGGTCAGGCATACTCCGTTTGTGCTTATGCTGTCCCCGAGTCTTACATTTTCAAGAACTTTTTTTGCCTTAATGGTAAGCTTCATGGATTTTTCACCTTTTGCGGCACCCTCCATGATACCTATTTCTTCTATCAATCCCGTAAACATATCAACTATCCTTTCTCACGTAAGCTTCAACCATAATGTCATCATCAAAGCGGCTTATTTTTATATTCTTAAGACTTACTGCATCTTTAAGATGTTCGAACCCTTTTCCTCCAACAGGCGTCTTTGCTTCATCGCCTCCTATTATTTTAGGGGCAATAAATGCTATTAACTTGTCAGCAAGTTTTTTCTCAATTATGGAAAAGTTAAGGGTTGAACCTCCTTCAACCAGGACGCTGTCAATTCCTTCGCTGCCCAGCCATTCAAACAGGAAGCATAAATCAACTCTTGAATCAAGCTCCGGAGTTAAAACAACCTGAACATTTTTTAAATTCTTAAGCTTTTCGATTTTTTCTTTGTCGGCTTTGTCGGTTGTGGCTATAATTGTTTTCTTGTCAGAAGCAACACTGAGGACATTTGAATCAAGAGGTATTCTCAAAGAAGAGTCAACAATTATCCTTGTTGCATCCGTTCCTCCGTTTTTAATCCTTGTTGTTAGAGACGGATTATCCTTTATTATTGTGTTTACGCCCACCATTATTCCTGAAACTCTGTTTCTTATTTCATGCACATAGGTTCTTGATTTTTCATTTGTTATCCACATTGACTCCCCTGTCCTGGTGGCAATTTTGCCGTCTATGGTCATGGCAGTCTTTAGTATGCAAAAAGGTATTTTTTCCTGTATGTACTTAAGAAAAATTTCATTTATTTTTCTTGCTTCCTCTTCAAGAACTCCTGTGACAACCTCAATGCCGTTTTGCATGAGTATGGATATTCCTTTTCCTGCTACCTTGGGGTTTGGATCAATCATTGCAACAACTGCTCTGGCAATTTTCTTTTCAACAAGAAGATTCGCACATGGAGGCGTCTTGCCGTAATGAGAACACGGCTCAAGAGTCACGTAAATAGTCGCACCTTCCACATCATCATGAGCATTGTTTACAGCATTGACCTCAGCATGAGGACCTCCGAAATATTCATGATACCCTTCGCCAATAATTTTGCCGTTTTTTACAATGACTGCTCCAACAAGAGGGTTTGGACTTGTTTTTCCTGTACCTTTCAAGGATAAGTCCAATGCTCTTTTCATATAAAAAATATCTTTCGAGTCCATAGTCACCTCCATGATTATAATTTCCAAAATTTCATCTTTTACTTCTTGATACCCAAATTTTATGATTGTATTCATGCGGCGGAGAATTGTACGGGTAAAAGTTACAATGCATTCCTACGATTGTGTTAAGCGCTGTATCGCAGTCTCAATCACAATTTTATCAGCTCCCTACGGTCGCAACAATTGGGTCATAGCCCGGTCCTATCGCAGTTTCGTTCACCAATTTATCAGCTCACTCCGTTCGCATAAATTGGGAACTCATTGCGTTTGACCTACCATCAATTCTTGCTTCCCTCCGGTCGCAACAATTGGGTTAGGTCATAAAAAAAGGTTCTGAAGATAGTCTTCAGAACCGTATGTTCAAAATTACGAATACAAAAATATATTCGTCTTTCTTCTCCCATCCAGACTTTACTGTCGGTCTTGGAATTTCACCCTGCCCTGAAGATATATTCAATTTATTGAGATTATAATACTAAATCATTTGAATGTCAAACATTTTATTAAAATTTATGGCTGTGTTAGACAAATCTGTTGAAATGTATAAATAGAAAAAGGATCTCTTATGTGAGATCCTATTTCTATTTATACTAGCTATTTGATTAGTTAAGGTAACGGTTAAAATAGCCGTATAAGTTGGAATTTTACCAGTTCCTTTTTGGAGAGGAAGCATCATTTTTCATTGACTGCTAAATCGATATTGACATTCCAATTTTTTATTACTTTATG
>NZ_JAJUJR010000477.1 GCF_029265225.1 Sedimentibacter sp. | reverse complement strand
TATTTTCCTTGTTGCTGTAGGACCAGTTTTTGAATCCTGTTATACCCTTGTATGGCTGTTCTTCCTTTGTGAATTCTCCGGGAACTCCATAAATGAATTTGACTATGTCATCTTTGTCTTCATAAATCCCAAAAATATAATGTCCGTACTTTTTCATGAGACTGTTGCAGGTTGTTACACGGTTTGACATGGGATATGGGTAATATGAGCTTACTATTTGATTGTAGTAAGGCAGAAAACCGTTTTTAATTCCCATTTCGTCATATGGTATGTACCACCAGCTGAAATTCTTGATTTTTACAGACAATGGCTCTGTTCTCTTATAATCTTTGAGAGCTTTGTACAGGCTTTCATTGAACTTATTCTTATGCCTTATGGATTCAGATGTTACTTCTGTTGTATCTTCCTGTCCAGATGCCTGAGAAGATATTGTTGCCGAATCATCACTGCCTGGCTGTATTTCTTCTTGTTCTGCCAGTTCTTCAATGACTTCGTCTTCTTCCTTGGCTTCTTCCATTGGTACAATTTTTTCTATTCTCCTGGGCATATCCTGTACTGGAGGCTGAGATTTAACTTCTTCCTTTACAAGCTGGGGCTTTTCCTCTGATTTTTCTGCTTTCTTCTCTGTTTCATTGGCAGACGGCATAATAATGGTTGTTGGCGCAGTCATTACTTTCTTTAAATCATTTTCAGTTTTATCAATATCAGTTATTTTTACTTCCTCATCTTCTGCATCGAGTTTTTTGATGGCATCAATGCTGGTTGTATTGAACAAATTGGAATAAAGTGCAATCTTTCCGTCTTTTACAACAGCGCAGGTGTTGTAGTCCTCTATTGCGTTGTTGCTGCCGAATGTAAGTATTTTCTTAAGCATTCCCTTCTTGTTGTTTATGTCTCCGAGTTTTATTTTATTGACTTTATCCTTATATAAATAAACTTCACTTGTTGTCTTCACGTCTCCTAAATTTTCCACGGACACAATAACATTTCCCTTTATTCCCCTGATGTCAAGGCGCACATAACCACGGGCCTTTTCTTTTTTATTAACCGGCTCAAAGAATTTCATCACTCTATAATTTTTATTATTCATGGAAACCTCCTACATATTACCTGTTATATATTTATATGCTGTATTTTTCATATAATTACACTTTATGACTCAAATAACCTTTGCTATGTCATACAGCGAACTTAAAACCAGCCATTTTTGCGGGAAATATTTCATAATATTCCAGATTCCCACTCCTTCAAATCCATATTCACTGAAAGCATCAAGCTTTTCACGTATGCTTCTTGCATCTTCAAACCAAACTTGGTGCTGGCGCCCCTGTTTGTCGTAATACATGAAGTACGG
>NZ_JAJUJR010000139.1 GCF_029265225.1 Sedimentibacter sp. | reverse complement strand
CTCCATTTCTTCACCCCATGGTTAATTATTTTAATTCATCAAAAGGATCAAACAAGATGTCATAATATTGATACAGTTTCTGCACTCCCCTTTCCAATATGAAATAATGCCTTATGTACGGAAAAAGCAATATTAAAACCATAAACAAAATCAAATACACAAATATATTCTCGTACAAACAAATCATAATTAAGGACAGCATGGCAACAAGAGCAAATGTTACGGTTACAATCAGGTGAATGAATCGTTCATGCTGAAAAAATCCAATCTGTTCAAGCAAATTTTCCCTGAGTTCCTTTTTTTCATCTTCAGACATTGAAATTTTTGATTTCTTATCAATGAAACTCAAATAGCATTTCAATCTTTTTTCCATGCAATCACCTTCATTTATCAGTTGTAATTTACCTTGCTTTTTCCTTTTCCTCTTATAAGAATCCTGTCCTTAACTCTCTGTACATTATTAAGCACAGTGTCTGTATCCTTCATCAGTCTTCCGTCATACTTCAAAAATTCTCCCTGGACCATGGTGTGAACAATGTTGTCAGGATTTGAACTGTAAATTATGGAAGTCAGCGGGTCGTACACAGGAAATGTGTTTACTTTGTTTAAATCCCAGAATACTAGGTCAGCTTCATACCCTTCCTTCATTTTGCCTGTGTTAAACTTCAGTGCATTGTGGCCGTTCATTAAGCCTTTCCATATTTCTGCAGTCGTGAAGTTTTCTGCATCATTTGTGGCGTTTTTTCCATTCAGTGCAAAAATCCTTGCCTGTTCCAGCGGGTTTAATGTATTTGAGCTTGCTGCGCCGTCTGTGCCGAAGGAATAGTTCAGTCTGTCTTTAAGTTCATATATATTTCCGTTTCCCATGCTTAACTTAAGGTATGTCTTGGGACAAAATGCAAAATTGGCATTTTTATTTATGAATTTCAAATCATCACTTGTTGTCCAAAGGCCGTGAGCAATTATAACATCCACATCAAATCCTCCGCTTTCGTAAAGGACCTGCACCGGAGTTTTTCCTGTAAGCTTAATGCTGTCCTGAACCTGTTCCAGAGTTTCTGAAACGTGCAGGTGAATTCCTACTCCAAGTTTTTTTGCAGCATTTATAATTTCAGAAAGTTTTTCTCCAGGACATGTGTAGGGAGCATGAGGACCTAATCTTAAATGGATTCTTGAATTTGCATCTTTGTATTTTTCAACGAAATTTACGGCGCTTTCAAGCTGCTCCTTGTAATCACCTGCCAGTCCAAAAATGGTTGGAGCAATGTCTGCCCTTATTCCGGAATCCAATACTGCCTTATACACTGATTCCTGAGCAAAATAATGGTCTGCAAATGCAGTTACACCGCAGTCTGTCATCTCAAAGGCAGCAAGCATGGCTCCCCAGTAAACATCTTCTGCTTCAAGCTTGCTTTCGTATGGAAATATTTTTTCATTAAACCATCTGTCAATTGATATGTCTTCGGCAATTCCCTTCATGATGCTCATGGGAGAATGTGCATGAAGGTTAACAAAGCCAGGTGTTATGTAAAGGTTAGAGCAGTCAACAAGTTCATAATTTTCGTATTCATTTTGTCCGGATGCAGCAATTTTTTCAATTTTTCCCTCTGAAATCAATATGTCGCAATTTTCTTTGACAGTTCCATTTTCATCAATTATTTTACCGTCTTTAAGCAATATTTTTTTAAAATTCATTTTCCACCTCTGTTGTTTGTAGCTTAAATTAGCCTTTCTCCATGTTATCTTTCACGTTCAATATAAACAACACCAATGTTTGTTATATATGACAATGAGCTTCTTCCGCTTATGTTGTCTAAAACCCTGGTCAGTGTTTTCTTCAGGCTTTCCATGGTTAAATCGCTGCTTGTCCTGAAGGTGATACAATCATATTTTTTGATGTTTTCAGCTATATAATCATACATGTGTTCTTTTTCAACATATTTTCCCATGTAATTATAGTATTCATATTGTTCTGAAGTTCCTCTTTCCAATTCACCCATGTTCCCATCGGTTATGTAGTATGAATCTTCCAACAGATACTGGTCAGATATGGTCATGGGAATGTTGATGTGTGAATTTGCCATGTCTTCCCTGTCATTGTTTGTAACGTCCACATCATACCATTTGTCATATATTCTCACCCTGTTCCAGGCATGCCCTACGACCTCAAGTTCTCCTGTAACAATTATGCAGTCGATTCCTGCTTCATCGCACAAAAGCTTGAATGCTTCCGAATAACCCTCGCACACTGCAATTCCATTAATGAGGGCTCCATACGCATTGAAGGAATCATAGTACTTTTCGTCAACTTTTCCTTCTTCAATAAGCTGATCAGCAGCCTCGTTGTCATATTCAATGTTGCTTGTTAGATAATTGTTGATAGCAATTTCCCTTTCAATGTAAGACATTCCGGGCTTTAATATTTCCCCGGCAATTTCCTGCACTTTTTCTTTCACTGCATCCTGAATACTTTTCTGCTGTTCCCGGTCATAAGTATAGTTTACTGTAAGCAGCTGGCTTGCATCATTGTAAACAAATGAATCAATTCCAAGAATGAGCGGATTTTGAATGTTGACTGACAATATGAAGTCCTTTAATGATTCAACAATTTCATTTCTTGAGTCTTGCTGGTCAAACAATGTGTGACCACTCATGTTTATTATGTGTTTCCCTTTTATCATCTGTGAGGCAATGTACTGTTCGTCAGGAGAAAAAGAAGTTACCGTAAAACCGTCAATTTCATTTATGAGCACGTCGCCTTCATCATTTACAAGCCTTGCTTCAATCCTTTTTTCTTCATCAGTTACCCTGTTTACAATTGCCGATGCTTCAGCCCTTGTAATGAAGCTGTCCGGATTAAATGTTCCGTACCTGTCGCTTCCTGCAACAATTCCTGAATTATAAAGAGTAAAAATTTCTTCATGGTATAATGTGTCTTTATCCACATCAGGTATGGATGTTATGTTGTTTATGTTGTATAGATTTTCTTTTCCTAGTGCGTTGCAAAAAACATATGCAACTTCAGCTCTTGATGCAATTTTATCAAAATTCCTGAATTCTCCTTCCACCATCAGTCCGCTTTCTATTGCATAGTCAACATACGGCTGGTACCATGGACCGGTGATGTTTTGATTATCAATTGGCGATGTATTGCCCTTATATATGTTGTTTACTCTTGCTGCCAGCGTTATGGCTTCGGCCAGTGTCATATTTCCGTATGGGTCAAACGTGCTTGTATCTTTTCCCTTTAACAGTCCTGTTTCAAAGGAACTAATAACATCTTCCCTGAACCAGTCCGTATCTTTAATATCCTTAAAGTTTCCTGTATATTCATAAACCTTTGTAAAATTTGATACTTCAGCAAATGCATTGACAGGCCGTGCCGTTAATACAAATGCAGAAACAAGTGTAATTTTTATTATTTTTAATATTGTTTTCATCCAGTCCCTTTCTTCTTTTGTAATATAATACAAATTATACCACATTAAAATCAGTATTTAAAGATGTCTGGCTGCTTTAAACGATATATTCGCAAATATTTATATTTCTTCAAACTTACTGCCTTTTAAAATCAACTCTGATAAATTTTTTTGAATTAGGAAGCATAAATTCCTTTTCAACAATTAATTTAAATCCTGCTTCTTCCATTGCCGTGATAAGTTCTTTTTTGTCTATGTCACGGTGAAGATTCGAAATTTCTGAAAACGAATCAGCATATGGAGAGACGGAAACAAATTGAACATCCATGTTCTTTTGAATTACGCAGGATACAACTTCCGGCATGGTTTTTTCCATTTGTTTTGCAAATGTGCGTATTCCCACATATTCAACAAGCAAGTCGGCAATAATCAATTCACACGAAGGTATGTCACTTGACAAATCTGAAATGTCCAATTTTCTAAGCACAAGCATGTCTCCTAAATCGCTGTGCCTTTTCCTGCATTCATCCAGGTAGTCCTGGCATATGTCAATTCCATAAATTTTACTGACAGTTTTTTTATTGATGTGCTCAAGTCCGTTTCCTCCGGCGACACCAAGTATTGCCAGTGATTCTGCTTCATAATCGTTAATCTGTGAGCGCATTATTTCATTTAATGTCTGAAGTTGCCTTACTGATGACAGCTTCATATGTTCCTCGTATATGCCTAATGGCATGCTTTCCCATGGATTTTTCATTTCACTGCCTCCATCATCGAACGTTATTATTATTATACCAAATCCTGCCTTTAAAGGCATCACAAAATGAAAAATTGTTGGGTTGCTGATTTGAATATTAAACTTCACCTTGGCAAGACTAAAACAAAACAAATGGAGGAAATTATGAAAGCAATAGTATATGACGGAATTCAGGATGTAAAAGTAAAAAATGTAAATGATCCTTCCATAGAAAAAAGCGATGACATTGTAATAAAGGTAACTTCTACGGCAATATGCGGTTCGGACCTTCATCTGGTTCATGGCATGATACCAAACATGCCCAAAGGTTTTGTGCTTGGACATGAAACAATGGGAATTGTAGTGGAAGCTGGAAAAGATGTGACAAAGGTAAAAAAAGGCGACAGAGTAGTTGTTCCATTCCCTGTTGCCTGCGGCCACTGCTGGTACTGCAAGCATGATTTGTTCAGCCAGTGTGACAATTCAAACCCTCACGGTGAAAATGCAGGTATATTCGGTTACAGCGACACATTTGGAGGCTATGACGGAGGTCAGGCAGAACTCTTAAGAGTTCCTTATGCAAATGTTGGCCCTGTGGTTATACCTGAAACTCTTACTGACGAACAGTCTTTATTCCTCACGGATATTCTTCCAACTTCCTTATGGGGTGTGGATATTGGAGGCGTCAAGACAGGAGATACGGTTGTGGTCCTTGGCTGCGGTCCTGTTGGTCTCTTGTCCATCAAATGGTCCATAAAAAAGGGTGCCAAGCGAATCATAGCAGTTGACAGAGTGGGCTACCGCTTAAAACATGCCCATGACAATTATGGAGTTGAAGTTTTAAACTTTGAGGATTATGACAACACAGGAGAATACATCAAGGAAATCACTCAGGGAGGAGCCGACGTGGTTCTTGACTGCGTGGGAATGGACGGAAAAATGTCAACTTTTGAAAAAATTGAAACAGCACTTAAGCTCCAGGGAGGTTCCAAATCAGCAATTGAAATGGCAACCCAGGCTGTGCGCAAGGGAGGAACCGTTGTTCTTGTTGGTGTTTACGGAAGCAGGTACAATTTATTTCCTCTTGGAGACTTTTTTTCAAGAAACATTACGCTGAAAATGGGCCAGTGTCCGGCTCATGCGTATATTGAGCCAATACTTGAGATGATTAAAACAAACCAGTTTGACGCCACGGACATAATCACCCACCGTTTAACTCTTGACCAGGGCAAGCACGCTTATGAAATATTCGACAAGAAAGAAGATGAATGCATAAAGGTTATTTTAAAGCCATAATATAATTGCTGCACCATTGGTGCAGCAATTTACTTATCCATTATATTGTCTATGTTTTTTAAAACTATGGAAATTGTTCCGTCAGGATTGGTTATGAATTCAACCTTATCCTTATTGCTTATCATTTCATATGGAATGTTTATTTCAATCCCCTCGTCAGTGACAAATTTTTGTTTTGTCTTGATTTTGTTTGCATAGTTGAAGTTTACCTTTACTTCAGGTTCCTTAATGCCCTTCATTTTTATTTCTTCGCTGTATGCTTTTTTTATTTCCCTGTCTTCAAAAACCTGGTCCGAAATATCCTCAACATTGAACTTCAGAGATTCCTCAACATTTTCCCTGATGATGTTTTTCACTTTTGTTTTCATCATCAAATCGTCGTCATAAAATTCCTTGATTATTTTATCCGTAGCCTGAGTTATGATTTTCACCTTTTCCTTGTCAGGCTTTTCTTCCCTGCATTCAAGGAGATGCTTTGAAATGTAGTAACACGGTTCATTGTAAACCTGGCATTTCTTTTCCTTCACAAACACTTCTAATGTGTTTAAATCAATAAATATGCATTCATCGATTTTCCCGCTTGCTGACGGAAGGGCACATGGCTGTTCAATGATTAT
>NZ_JAJUJR010000373.1 GCF_029265225.1 Sedimentibacter sp. | reverse complement strand
GGGAAACCTGCTGCCATGCTTCTTTTGAAGGAAAATGCATCGGTTACCATATGCCATTCAAAGACTGAGAATCTGCCTGAGGTTGCAGCAAAGGCGGACATTCTCATAGCAGCCATAGGAAAATCAAATATGGTAACATCTGAATTCGTAAAAGAAGGGGCAGCAGTAGTTGATGTAGGTATTAACGTTGACAGTCAGGGGAACATGACAGGAGATGTGAATACATCAGACTGCATTGAAAAGTGTGGACTCATAACTCCAGTTCCTGCAGGAGTAGGTTCTGTAACAACAGCTGTACTGGCAAAGCACGTTTTGAAAGCATGCAGACAATTAAATAATAATATAGAATAGAGGATGATAAAATGAGATTTATTGATTTGAGAAGCGATACTGTAACAATGCCTACAGATGAAATGAGACAGGCAATGGCAAATGCCGAGGTTGGCGACGATGTTTACGGGGATGATCCTACAATCAACAAGCTTGAAAAGCTGGCAGCTGAGAAGGTTGGCAAGGAAGCAGCAATTTTTGTTCCAAGCGGTACATTTGGAAACCAACTTGCTCTATTTACTCATGCAAGAAGAGGCCAGGAAGTGATTATAGGAAAAAACAACCACATTGTAGTTCATGAAGTAGGAGCTTCTGCAGTAATAGCAGGCGTACAGCTTCGTACACTTGAAACACAAAATGGAGCCATGAATCCGCATGATGTTGAAAAGGCAATAAGAGTCGATGACATACATGAACCTGAAACAGGACTCATATGCGTGGAAAATGCCCACGGCTGTGGAGCCGTTGTTCCTCTTGAAACAATGAAGGAAATAAAGAACATAGCAGAAAAACATTCACTTCCTGTTCACATGGATGGAGCAAGACTGTTCAATGCAGCAGTTGCATTGGAAGTTGATGTAAAGGAACTTGCAGCATGCGCTGATTCAGTAATGTTTTGTCTTTCTAAAGGTCTGGCTGCTCCGGCAGGTTCAATGCTTGCAGGAAGCAAAATATTCATAGACAGGGCAAGGAAAAACAGAAAATTGATGGGCGGCGGAATGAGACAGGTCGGAATTCTTGCAGCTGCAGGAATAATAGCTCTGGAAAAAATGACACTTAGACTTGAAGAAGACCACAAAAATGCTAAATACATGGCTGAAGAGCTTTCAAAAATTAACGGTGTAAAGGTTATAACTGACAGGCTGGACATAGACATGGTATTCTTTGAACTAAGCGAAGACATTGTTTCAAGCAATACGCTTGTTGAAAAGCTCTATGAGAACAACATAAAGATAAACGGTGCAGAAGGCGGCGAATATCGTTTTGTATGTCATATAGGAGTTACAAAGGAAGACATTGATTTCACCATAAAATGTCTTAAGGAAATTATAAAATAAATACTACTGCCGCAGGAACAACCTGCGGCAATATTGATTAATTCAGTTAACTGTGTTATACTAAGAAAAAATCAAGACGGAGAAAAAAATGGAGAATATCAGCTTAAATCCAGTTAAGAGCAAGAAAGCATACATGCAGATAGTTGAAGGCATATTGGCAAGCATTCATGAAAACAAGATTGAATATGGAGATAAACTTTACAGCGAGCCTGAACTGACAAAAATGCTCAATGTTAGCAGACCAACCCTGAGAGAGGCCCTGAGAGTCCTGGAGTTCCTTGGCATAGTTTCGGTAAGCCCGCGAAAGGGAATAAGAATCAACAAGCCTGATATGACTGACAGCTACATGCCGCTGATTTATATGCTGATGTTTGAAAAGACCACGGAGCTTGAACTGTTTGAACTGAGACGTGCAATTCAGATATCCATGGCTGAAGCCGCAGCAAGAAACAGGTCTGAGGAAGACTTGCAAATACTTGAAGAAATAATTAAAAACAACAAAGAATACATAAATGAAGATTATGAGTGTTTTGCAAAAATTGATTATGATTTTCACCAGCAGGTAGTCAAGTGTTCAGGCAACAACATGTGCTTCAAGCTCATGGAAACTTTGAACATTCTCATGAAAAAACAAATGGTTGAAACCATATACAACCTTCCGTTGGAAGACCGCAAGCTTACAGTGAAGCTCCATGAAAGAGTGTTTGAATTCATACGGGACCAAAAGCCTGAACAGGCAAGAGAAGCCATGCAGGAGCACATGGAAAGACCGTACAGGTTTTACAAAAACAAATAACAGCAGACGAAATCTTCAGACTATTGACAAACTTAATTTTCAACGAATTGTAGGGGCGGATCTTGTATCCGCCCGTATTTCGGGAGGACACGAGGTCCTCCCCTACATTTATGAAACAACCTTGTCATCAATCTGAGCAGACGAAAGTCTGTTTTTTTATTTATAAAATATTCATAAATCATTGACAGCAATTAGTAATTGTGCTAAACTTTTTTCAATCAGTTAACTAAATTAATTCAATAATATAAGTGGAGGACAAATGGCAGACAACTATACCT
>NZ_JAJUJR010000014.1 GCF_029265225.1 Sedimentibacter sp. | reverse complement strand
CTACAGCTTCTCCAGTACCATATCTGTCATGCAATGTCTTTGTAATTGCTGCTGTTAAAGTAGTCTTACCATGGTCAACGTGGCCTATTGTACCAATGTTAACATGGGGTTTTGTTCTTTCAAATTTTTGCTTTGCCATTTTGTATCCTCCATTATTTATTGTATTATTATTGTTGTTGTTGTGTTATTTTTTCAGCTACGCTGTTTGGAACTCTTTCAAAGTGGTCAAATTCCATTGAGTAAGCTGCTCTACCCTGGCTCATGGAACGAAGAATAGTTGCATATCCAAACATTTCTGATAATGGAACAAATGCATTTACTATCTTAACTCCGCTTCTGTCAGAGAATCCTTCAACTCTTCCTCTTCTTGAACTGATGTCTCCCATAACATCTCCCAAGTAATCTTCAGGAGTTGTTACTTCAACTTTCATATAAGGTTCCATCAATACCGGTGAAGCCTTTCTCATAGCTTCCTTGAATGCCATAGAACCGGCAATCTTGAACGCCATTTCTGAAGAGTCGACTTCATGGTAAGAACCATCATACAATGTTACTTTGAAATCAAGTACCGGATATCCTGCAAGAACACCGTTCTCAGATGCGCCTCTTATACCGGCTTCAACTGCTGGAATGTATTCCTTAGGAATTGCTCCACCGACAATTGCATTGACAAATTCAATACCCTTGCCTGCTTCAAGAGGCTCCATAGTGATTTTAACGTGACCGTATTGTCCCTTACCACCGGATTGTCTTGCGTACTTCATATCAACATCAGATGTTCCTGTAATTGTTTCTTTGTAAGAAACTTGTGGCTTACCAACATTTGCTTCAACCTTGAATTCTCGGAGGAGTCTGTCAACGATGATTTCCAAATGAAGCTCGCCCATTCCTGCTATAATTGTCTGGCCAGTGTCAGGATTTGTATATGTCTTGAATGTCGGGTCTTCTTCAGCAAGCTTCTGAAGGCCGATACCCATTTTTTCCTGTCCTGCCTTAGTCTTAGGTTCAATTGCTACTTCTATAACTGGGTCTGGGAAATCCATAGATTCCAATACTACCGGATGGTCTGGATCACACAATGTATCTCCTGTTGTAGTGAATTTCAAACCTACCGCTGCTTCTATGTCTCCCGAATAAGATGTTTTTATTTCTTCTCTCTTGTTAGCATGCATCTGAAGAATACGGCCAACTCTTTCTTTTTTGTTCTTAGTGGAATTCAGAACATAACTTCCTGATTCTAATGTTCCGCCATAAATTCTAAAGAAAGTCAGTTTTCCAACAAACGGGTCAGTCATGATCTTAAATGCCAACGCTGCTAAAGGAGCATCATCTGCTATATGCACTTCTACTTCTTCTTTAGTGTCAGGATCAAAACCTTTCATTTGTGGTACATCAACTGGACTTGGCAAGTAGTCAACTACTGCATCCAACATCAGTCTAACACCTTTATGCTTATATGCTGTTCCGCAAAGTACAGGAATTATCTGAACATTGGTTGTAGCAATTCTTATTGCATTTTTCAATTCTTCAACAGTGATTTCTTCACCGTTTAAGTATTTTTCCATCAATGCTTCATCAGTATCAGCAACAGCTTCAACTAACTTTTCTCTGTATTCATTTGCTTGATCAACATATTCTTCCGGTATTTCTGTAATGGTAATATCTGTTCCTTCATCGTTGCCATAGTTTATAGTTCTCATTTCAACTAAGTCTATGATAGCTCTGAAGTTATCTTCAACACCAATAGGCAACTGAATTGGAACAGCATTAGCTTTTAATCTGTCAATGATTGTTCCGACTGAATAGAAGAAATCAGCACCCATTTTATCCATTTTGTTTATTAAACAAATTCTTGGTACACCATATTTATCTGCCTGTCTCCAAACAGTTTCTGACTGAGGTTCAACCCCCATTTTAGCATCAAATACTGTTACAGCACCATCAAGTACTCTCAATGATCTTTCAACTTCAACTGTAAAGTCTACGTGGCCTGGTGTATCTATAATGTTTATTCTTACATCTTTCCAATGACAAGTAGTAGCAGCTGAAGTTATTGTAATTCCTCTTTCCTGCTCTTGCTCCATCCAGTCCATCTGAGATGCACCTTCATGAGTTTCTCCAATTTTATGAATTTTCCCGGTATAGAACAGGATTCTTTCAGTAGTTGTAGTTTTTCCCGCATCAATATGCGCCATGATACCAATATTTCTGGTATTTTCCAAAGAATATTCTCTACTCATTTTAACCTCCTTCACGCTGCTAAGTTAAGTTCTTTACTTAATTTAAGCATATTACCATCTGAAATGTGCAAATGCTTTGTTAGCTTCTGCCATTTTATGTGTATCTTCTCTTTTCTTAACGCTGGCTCCTACGTTGTTAGCTGCATCCATCAATTCCTTTGCAAGCTTTTCACGCATAGTCTTTTCTCCTCTTTTACGAGCATAGCCTACAAGCCATCTTAATCCCAAAGTTTGTCTTCTCTCTGGTCTAACTTCTATTGGCACCTGATAAGTGGCACCGCCGACTCTTCTTGCTTTAACTTCAAGAACTGGCATGATGTTGTTCATTGCTTTAGTGAACACCTCTAATGGTTCTTCACCTGTCTTCTCTTTTATAATGTCAAATGCATCATATACGATTGTTTGAGCAACGCCCTTTTTTCCATCATACATAAGTTGGTTAATCAATTTGGAAACGACCTTATCTTTATAGATTGGATCTTCCATCACTTCTCTTTTAGGTATGTGACCTTTTCTTGGCACTTTACTTCCCTCCTTAATAATAAAATTTAATTCACAGGTACTCGACAATAATTCATGCCGTAGTGCACAAAATGCATTATATATATTATGGCGCGATTGCAGCATCATAACCCTGCATTGTGTGCCGGATATCGTCTAGTTATTTTTTAACTTTTTCTCTCTTAGCTCCATACTTGGATCTAGATTGTTTTCTTTTTGCAACACCAGCTGTGTCAAGGGTACCTCTTATAATGTGGTATCTAACCCCTGGTAAGTCTTTAACTCTACCTCCTCTTATAAGAACAACGCTGTGTTCCTGTAAGTTGTGGCCAACTCCTGGGATGTATGCAGTAACTTCAACACCTGTTGTTAATTTAACTCTGGCGATTTTTCTTAAAGCTGAGTTAGGTTTCTTAGGTGTTACAGTCTTAACTGATGTGCATACTCCTCTTTTTTGAGGTGAATTAGTTTCATTCATCTTCTTTTGAAGTGTGTTATAGCTTACATTCAATGCTGGAGAATTGGATTTGTATGTTACTTCTTGTCTTCCTTTTCTCACTAACTGGTTTATTGATGGCATTCGTGCACCTCCTTACAATATTGTCTATTGTTTATTTTAAAACGGCAGCAGCCGCTGCGTTTACATTGATACCGACAGATGTCCCAAGTTCCTTCATGTTGTCAAAATATATTATTTCTATATTTTTTTCTGCACAGGCATCTGCGATAGGTTTAGTAACATGCAAATCAGCATCCTTTGATATATAAATCTTTTCAGCTTCGTCTCTCGCCAAAGCTCTCAAAGTCTGCTTCTTTCCTATCACTATTCTTTTCTCTGTATTCATATAATCACCTATTTATTAACAAATTCCTGGTTCATGGGTATCCCCATGAACCAAGATTATTAATTCATTTAAGGATTAAAACACTAAAGTATTCTATCATCTTAGTTTTAAGATGTCAAATATTTTTTTATTTTTTATGTTATTCTTCTAAAGCTTCTTCTTCCTCAATTTCAACGTCATCAGTAGTTATTCCGATGTTTCTGTACTTCTTCATTCCTGTACCTGCAGGTATAAGCTTACCGATGATTACATTCTCCTTAAGTCCAAGAAGGTTGTCTACCTTGCCTTTTGTTGCTGCATCTGTCAACACTCTTGTTGTTTCCTGGAATGATGCTGAAGCAAGGAATGAATCTGTTGCAAGAGATGATTTAGTAATACCCAAAAGTGCAATTTCGCCTGTTGCAGGTTCTTTGCCTTCAGCAATTGCTGCATCATTTTGAGTGTTGAAATCAAATTTTGAAACGAGACTTCCCGGAAGAAGTGTGGTGTCTCCTGCTTCTTCAATACGAACCTTGTTAACCATCTGTCTTATTATTACTTCAACGTGCTTGTCGGAAATATCAACACCCTGCATTCTGTAAACTCTTTGAACTTCCATGAGTATGTAAGCTTCAAGAGCCTTCATGCCTTTAATGTTCAAGATGTCATGCGGATTGATTGAACCGTCGGTAATTTTATCTCCGGCTTCAAGATAATCCCCTTCTGTAACAAGAATCTTTGAACCATAAGGAATCAGGTAAGTCTTGCTTTCCATATTGTCGTTGTTTGTAATTGTTACTTCTCTTTTGTGAATCTTTTCAGTTACTGTCACACGGCCTGGAATTTCTGTTATGATTGCCTGACCTTTTGGCTTTCTAGCCTCAAAAAGTTCCTCGATACGAGGCAAACCTTGTGTGATGTCTGCTGCTGCTGCGATACCGCCTGTATGGAATGTACGCATTGTAAGCTGTGTACCTGGCTCACCTATTGACTGAGCTGCTATGATACCAACTGCAGCACCAACATGAACAAGCTTTCCTGTTGCAAGGTTAGTTCCGTAGCATTTTGCGCAAACGCCGTGAGGTGTCTTGCAAGTGAGCACTGATCTTACCTTAACCTTTTTAATTCCTGAATCCTGTATTTTTTTAGCTGCATCTTCAGATATGAATTCACCGGCTTTAACCATTATTTCTCCTGTTTCAGGATGAACAATGTCACCTGATGCAAATCTGTCGGCGCATCTTTCACTCATTTCTTCTATAACTTCTTTTCCGTCTACAAATGATTCAACTTCAATACCATCTGTAGTTCCGCAGTCAACTTCTCTTATGATAACATCCTGGCTTACGTCAACAAGTCTTCTTGTGAGGTATCCAGAGTCTGCTGTTCTAAGAGCCGTGTCAGTTAAACCCTTACGTGCTCCAGTAGCTGAAAGGAAGAACTCAAGCACTGAAAGGCCTTCACGGAAGTTTGACTTAACCGGAACCTCAACTGTCTTACCTGTTGCACTGGCCATAAGACCACGCATACCGGCAAGCTGTTTAATCTGGTTACGACCACCACGGGCTCCTGATACTGACATGATGTAAATACTGTTCAGCGGATCAAGACTGCTCATAAGTGCTTCTGTAACATCTTCTGTTGTCTGGTTCCAGATTTTTATAACATTTTCATATCTTTCTTCATCAGTCATCAGACCTCTTCGATATTTCTTCTCATAGTCGATAACTTGCTTTTCTGCTTTTTCAATAAGCATTTTCTTTTCTTCAGGAACTGTGATGTCGCTTACAGAAATTGTTATTGCTCCTACAGTTGAATATCTGTAGCCCTTTGACTTGATTCCGTCAAGTACATCTGCTGTTTCTGAATTTCCGTAACGTCTGAAGCATCTGTAAATTATTTCTTCCAAGTGCTTCTTTGTTACTGTCTTGTCTATTTCAAGAGAGAATTTATCTTTTTCTCTGTTTACAAATCCCAAATTCTGTGGAATATTCTCGTTGAATATGAATCTTCCAACTGTTGACTCAACTAATTTTGTTTCTACGTTAATCGTCTTTCTTATTTTGACTCTTGCGTGCAGATCAACAGCCTTGTTGAAGTATGCTACCATCATTTCTTCGTAATCCTTGAAAATCATTCCACTTCCCTTTGAATTTTCAATTTCAAGAGTCATGTAGTAACTTCCAAGAACCATGTCCTGTGTAGGAGTTGTTATTGGTCTTCCGTCCTTAGGAGCGAGGATGTTGTTTACTGACATCATCAGGAATCTTGATTCTGCCTGTGCCTCAACTGACAATGGAACGTGAACAGCCATCTGGTCTCCGTCGAAGTCTGCGTTGTAAGCAGTACAAACAAGCGGATGCAGTTTTATGGCTTTTCCTTCAACCAATACAGGTTCGAAAGACTGAATACCAAGTCTGTGCAGTGTAGGTGCACGGTTAAGCATTACAGTGTGGTCTTTTATTATTTCATCCAATACGTCCCATACTGCATTGTCAACTTTTTCAACTTTTTTCTTCGCGCTTTTAATGTTGTGTGCAGTGCCGTTTTCAACAAGCTTCTTCATAACAAATGGTTTGAAAAGTTCAAGAGCCATTTTCTTAGGAAGACCGCACTGGTGGAACTTAAGTTCCGGACCTACGACTATAACTGAACGTCCTGAGTAGTCAACACGCTTTCCAAGGAGGTTCTGTCTGAAACGTCCTTGTTTACCCTTGAGCATGTCAGACAAAGATTTAAGCGGTCTGTTTCCAGGACCTGTTACAGGTCTTCCGCGTCTGCCGTTGTCTATTAAGGCGTCAACTGCTTCCTGAAGCATTCTTTTTTCATTTCTTACGATTATGTCTGGTGCACCAAGATCAAGAAGTCTTTTCAGACGGTTGTTTCTGTTTATTACTCTTCTGTAAAGGTCGTTTAAGTCTGATGTTGCAAAACGTCCTCCGTCCAGCTGTACCATAGGCCTTAATTCTGGAGGAATTACAGGAATAACGTCAAGAATCATCCATTCTGGTCTGTTACCTGATATTCTGAAGGCTTCAATTACTTCAAGTCTTCTTGTTATTCTTATTTTCTTCTGTCCCTTGCTGTCCTTAAGCTGGCTTTTAAGCTCAGCTGCTTCTTTTTCAAGATCTATTTTTTCAAGCAGCTTTTTAATTGCTTCAGCTCCCATTTCAGCCTTGAAAGCATTTTTGTAGTGATCTTTGTACTCTCTGTACTCCATTTCACTCAAAAGCTGTTTTTCTGACAATGATGTATCACCGGCTTCAGTTACAACATATTGTGCAAAGTATAAAACTTTTTCAAGTGCTCTTGGAGACATGTCTAGTATAAGACCAAGTCTTGACGGTATACCTTTGAAATACCAGATATGGGATACCGGAGCAGCAAGCTCGATATGACCCATTCTTTCTCTTCTTACTTTTGCTTTTGTAACTTCAACTCCGCAGCGGTCACATACAACTCCCTTGTATCTGACTCTTTTGTATTTTCCGCAGTGACACTCCCAGTCCTTTGTTGGTCCAAATATTTTTTCACAGAAAAGACCGTCTTTTTCCGGTTTTAATGTTCGGTAATTTATTGTTTCGGGCTTTTTAACTTCTCCTCTTGACCATTGTCTGATTTTATCAGGAGAAGCCAAAGCTATTCTTATTGATTCGAAATTATTGTAATCTACCAAGGAGTTCGCTCCCTTCATTATAATTTAATAATTTAATTATCAATTGGTCCTTGTATTTAAAAATCATCATCGCTGTCATAATCGTCATCATCCAGATCTATGTCAGCATCGTCAAAGATATCAATATCGTCAATATCTTCAATTTCATTTAACCCGTCAACGTCATCCATATCGTCCATATCAGAAATATCGTCGATATCTTCATCAATCTCAGCACCGTCATGTATGTCTACTTCAATCATTCCTTCTGCTTCAACATACTTCATGTCGCCGAGGTTTTCAGCTTCTACCAGTACTTCATCTTCACTATCCATAGTGTCAACTATTTCAACTTCGTCCTGCTCACTGGTAATAATCTTAATATCAAGAGCCAAACTCTGTAATTCTTTTACAAGTACCTTGAATGATTCAGGGATTCCCGGTTCAGGAATATTTTCACCCTTGACAATGGCTTCATATGTTTTAACTCTTCCGTTAACATCGTCAGATTTAACAGTAAGAATTTCCTGCAGCGTGTGAGCTGCTCCATATGCTTCAAGAGCCCAAACTTCCATTTCTCCGAATCTTTGTCCTCCGAACTGTGCCTTACCTCCAAGTGGCTGCTGTGTAACCAGTGAGTAAGGTCCTGTTGAACGAGCATGTATCTTGTCGTCAACAAGGTGGTGAAGTTTAAGCATATACATGTAACCAACAGTTACAGGTCCGTCAAAATAATCACCGCTTCGTCCGTCTCTAAGTTCAATTTTACCGCTTCTTGGATAACCTGCCATTTCAAGTGCATCCCATATGTCGTCTTCACTTGCGCCGTCAAATACAGGAGTTGCCACGTGCCAACCCAGTTTTTTAGCTGCCATGCCTAAATGCACTTCAAGCACCTGACCAATGTTCATACGTGAAGGAACGCCCAGCGGATTTAACACTACCTGCAATGGAGTGCCGTCCGGCAAGTATGGCATATCTTCTTCAGGCATAATACGTGAAATAACCCCTTTGTTACCGTGTCTACCGCACATCTTATCCCCTACGTTTATTTTACGTTTGGTTGCAATGTAAACACGTACAAGCTTGCTTACTCCAGGACTTAATTCATCGCCGTTTTCTCTTGTAAATACTTTTACGTCTACAATAATACCTGTTTCTCCGTGAGGAACCTTAAGTGAAGTATCTCTTACTTCTCTTGCCTTTTCTCCGAATATTGCCCTTAACAGTCTTTCTTCTGCTGTGAGTTCAGTTTCTCCCTTTGGAGTAACTTTTCCAACCAGAATATCTCCTGCCTTAACTTCGGCTCCAATTCGGATAATTCCTCTTTCGTCCAGATCCTTGAGAGAATCATCGCCCACATTTGGAATGTCTCTTGTGATTTCTTCAGGACCAAGTTTTGTGTCTCTTGCTTCAGATTCATATTCTTCTATATGAACAGAAGTGAGAACATCTTCCATTACAAGTTTTTCATTTAAGAGCATAGCATCCTCGTAGTTGTATCCTTCCCATGTCATGAATCCTATGAGAAGATTCTTTCCGATTGCCATGTCTCCGTTTTCAGTTGAAGGACCGTCTGCAATGATCTGTCCTCGTTTAACATCGTCGCCTTTATATATAATAGGTCTTTGATTTACGCACGTACCGCTGTTTGATCTTTTGAACTTGAGAAGCGGATACTTGTCTATCATTCCATTATCATTTCTTTTAATGAGAATTTCCGATGCAGCAACAGAAAGAGCTACACCGTCATGTTCAGCAACAATAACCGCACCTGAATCCTTTGCTGCCTTGTACTCAAGACCTGTACCTATAACAGGAGCTTCAGTAATCAATAAAGGCACTGCCTGTCTTTGCATGTTAGAACCCATGAGGGCACGGTTAGCATCGTCGTTTTCAAGGAACGGAATCATTCCTGTTCCTATGGAAATTACCTGCTTAGGAGAAACTTCCATGTAATCAACCATGTCTCTTGACACGATTTCATTGACGCCGTCAATACCTCTTACAACAACACGCTGGTTTGCAAATGTGCCGTCTTCGTTCAAAGGTTCGTTTGACTGTGCTATTATTTTAGTGTCTTCTATGTCAGCAGTTATATAATCTATAACATCTGTAACCTGGCCTGTTTCCTTGTTGACTCTTCTGTAAGGAGATTCAAGGAAGCCATAGTCATTTATTCTTGCATAAGTAGCCAATGAAGTTATCAAACCTATGTTTGGACCTTCAGGAGTTTCAATAGGGCACATTCTGCCGTAATGAGAATGGTGAACGTCACGGACTTCAAAGCTTGCTCTGTCTCTTGAGAGACCGCCCGGTCCAAGAGCTGACATTCTTCTTTTGTGAGTAAGTTCAGCCAATGGGTTTGTCTGGTCCATGAACTGTGACAACTGGCTTGATCCAAAGAATTCTTTTATTGCTGCAGAAACAGGTCTGATGTTTATAAGTACCTGAGGTGTTACAACATCAACGTCCTGTATTGTCATTCTTTCTCTTACTACTCTTTCCATTCTTGACAAACCAACTCTAACCTGGTTCTGAAGAAGTTCGCCGACGCTTCTTATTCTTCTGTTTCCAAGATGGTCTATGTCATCTGTGCTGCCTATTCCTTTAAACAATCCATACTGATAGTTTGCAGAGGCAATCATATCATCAACAATAATATGTCTTGGAGAAAGTTCCTTCATATTATCTATTATTGCTCTTTCAATGTCTTCTGTTGAACTGTTTTCTTCCATTATCTTTTTCATTGCAGGATAAAAAACTCGTTCTTTAAGACCCAGTTTATCAAAATCTATATCCAATCCAAATACACTTGGATCAACAAACTTGTTGCTTAATACCTTTGTTACCTTATCTTCAGAGTTGTAAATTTCCACAGCAAAAATACCGGCTGCTTCCAATTTATCAATTGCTTCGGCACTGATTACTTCATCCTTGTTTACAAGAATTTCGCCAGTTTCTTTATCAATTATATTTTCAGCTGCTTTTTTGCCTATAACTCTGTTTTCCAAGCTGAGCTTTTTATTAAATTTGTATCTTCCAACTTTTGCTAAGTCATATCTTTTTGGGTCAAAAAACAATGAATTAATCAAAGATGAAGCACTGTCAAGTGTAGGAGGTTCTCCCGGTCTCAATCTTTTATAAATTTCAATTAAAGCTTCTTCTGTATTTGCAGTGTTGTCCTTTTCAAGAGTTTTTAAAAGCTGCTCAGTTTCTCCTAAAGTTTCAATAATCTGTGAATTAGAAGAAAGCCCCATGGCTCTTACAAGCACTGTGGCTGGCAGTTTTCTGGTACGGTCGACTCTTACATAAATAATATCGTTAGAGTCAGTTTCATATTCAAGCCAAGCACCTCTATTTGGAATCAGAGTGGCTTCATACAATTCCTTACCGACTTTATCCCTGTTCATGTTGTAGTACACTCCAGGTGATCTAACCAACTGACTAACTATAACACGTTCTGCTCCATTGATTATAAACGTACCCTTTTCAGTCATGAGCGGAAACTCACCCATAAATGCTTCTTGCTCTTTAATTTCTCCCGTTTCCTTGTTGATCAGCCTTACTTTTAGTTTTAACGGTACTGAAAATGTTGAATCTCTTTCTTTACATTCTACCTGGCTGAACTTTGGTTCACCATATAAAGAATGATCAACAAACTCCAGAATCAAATTGCCAGTGTAATCCTCAATTGGTGAAATATCGTCAAATACTTCCTTCAAACCTTCGTTTAAGAACCATTCATAGGATTTTTTCTGTACTTCGATCAAATCCGGTAATTCTAAAACTTCATCAATCTTAGAGTAAGACATTCTCACTCTATTACCTATTTTCACAGGATGCGGCATTTTTTCACCCCTTAGTTTATTTTTTTGGCATACAAATTCTGTGCCAACATTTTATGCTCATGGCAATATATAATAATATCACCAAATATTTTTTATGTCAATGGTTTTTATGAATATTTTTATTTTTTCAGCACACATTTGGTATTATTTGCATATAAGAAAAAAATATTCTGATTTTTTTTAATGAGCAAAAAAGACTTTACAATTAGTAAAGTCTTTTTTTAAATTGTCAATTATAACTATTTAATTTCTACTGTTGCGCCTTCAGCTTCCAAAGCAGCTTTTGCTTTTTCTGCATCTTCTTTAGAAACAGCAGTCTTCAATGTAGTAGGTGCTCCGTCAACTGCATCTTTAGCTTCTTTCAAGCCAAGACCTGTTAATTCTCTTACTACTTTTATAACTTTGATTTTTCCTGCGCCAGCGTTTGTAAGAACAACGTCGAATTCAGTTTTTTCTTCTTCAACAGGAGCTGCTGCACCTGCACCTGCACCTGCTACTGCTACTGGAGCAGCTGCTGATACACCAAATTCTTCTTCTATTGCTTTTACTAATTCATTTAATTCTAATACTGATAATTTCTTTATTTCTTCAACAAAGTTTGTGATTTTTTCACTTGCCATTTTAATATACCTCCTATGGATTCATGTAATTTAATTTTAAATTTTTTGTTGTTGGCATCTTATGCAACAACTTCTTCGTTTTTCTTAGATATCTGATCAAGCATATAAGCAAGATTTCTGATGTTTCCTTGCAATACACCAGCCAACTGACCAAGAAGAATTTCTCTTGGTGGTACACTTGCCAATGCTTTTACTTCATCAGCATTCATTACTTTGCCTTCAGCAATACCAGCTTTGATTACAACTGTTTCATTGCTTGTCTTTGCAAAGTCATTTGTAACCTTAGCTGCGGATATTTCGTCAGTAAATGATATAGCTATGGCATTTGGTCCTTCCAAGCTTGGAGTGATATCTTTATATCCTAACTCTTCAAATGCAAAACGCATTAAAGTGTTTTTGTATACTTTGTATTCAACGCCTGCTTCTCTGCATTTGTTTCTTAACTCAGTAGCTTTTTCAACTGTCAATCCTTTGTATTCTACAACTACAACTGATTTGGCACCTCTAAGCTTTTCAGTAATGTCGCTAACGACTTGTTTTTTCTGTTCCAATACTGTTTGATTCATGTCCGGTTACACCTCCTTCAACTGTTACGCAGTAATAAAAAAATCCCTCCGCAGACGAAGAGAAATTATTTAATCTATAATTTCAACCTCGGCTGGATATTAAACTCTGTGAGTACCAGCTGTCTGCGGTATTTTATTCAATTTTGAGTTTATATTAGTTCTTAAGTCAGTACTAATCCATTAATTTAGTTGTGTTCAGCTTAACGCCAGGTCCCATTGTGCTTGCTATGGCAACACTCTTTAAGTATCTACCTTTTGCAGCTGCTGGTTTAGCCTTAACGATGGCTTCCATAACAACCTTTAAGTTGTCAACTAATTTCTGAGTACCGAAAGATTTCTTTCCAACAGGAACGTGAATAATGTTTGTTTTGTCAAGTCTGTATTCAACTTTACCTGCTTTAATCTCCTGAATAGCTTTAGCTACATCAAAAGTTACTGTACCTGATTTAGGGTTTGGCATTAAACCTTTAGGTCCCAATACTCTACCCAGTCTACCAACAACACCCATCATATCTGGAGTTGCTATTACAACGTCAAAATCAAACCAGTTTTCCTTCTGAATCTTGTCAGCTAATTCAGCTTCACCTACGTAATCTGCACCAGCTTCTTCAGCTTCTTTAGCTTTGTCGCCTTTTGCAAATACCAATACACGTACAACTTTACCAGTTCCGTGCGGCAGAACTACAGCGCCTCTAACTTGTTGGTCTGCGTGTCTTGAATCTACGCCTAATTTAACGTGAGCTTCAATAGTCTCGTCAAAATTAGCTTTTGCTGTACCAAGCATTACTTCTACAGCTTCTTCTATATCGTATAATTTCAATTTGTCAATTGATTTCATACTGTCTTGATATTTCTTTCCTCTTTTTGGCATGTTGTTAACCTCCTTTGTGGTCATGCAGCCTCACGGCCTCCCACAGTGCCTATCGTTATTTTTCTACCACAACACCCATACTTCTTGCAGTTCCAGCCACAAGGCTCATTGCTGCTTCAATAGTATTAGCATTTAAATCTGGCATTTTCAACTTTGCGATTTCTTCGCATTTTGCTTTAGAAAGTGTTGCTACTTTCTTTTTGTTTGGTTCGCCTGAACCGCTTTCAATACCTACTGCTTTTTTAATTAAAACTGCCACAGGTGGAGTTTTTGTGATAAATGTAAATGATCTATCTTGATAAACAGTCAATACTATTGGTATTATCATACCCGCTTGATCAGCTGTTCTAGCATTAAATTCTTTACAAAATCCCATTATATTCACACCATGAGGTCCTAACGCTGTACCAACCGGTGGAGCTGGAGTCGCTTTTCCTGCTGGTATCTGCAGCTTAACTAAAGCTGTTACTTTTTTAGCCATATCATTGCACCTCCTTCATACGTAAACGCATGTATCTATTGAAAAGTCTTAGACTCTTTCAATCTGGTCATAATCAAGTTCGATAAGAGTTTCTCTTCCAAACATTGATACAAAAGCTTTAATTTTTCTTTTTTCTTGACTGATGCTTTCAACAGCACCAATGAAGTCCTCAAATGGTCCTTCTTTTACTTTGATGGTATCTCCCGGTACAAGTTCGATCGCAGGAAGTCTTTCAACAACACCCAGTGCTTTTACCTCTTCATCTGTCAAAGGAACAGGTTTTGATCCCGGACCCACGAAGCCGGTAACTCCTCTTGTGTTTCTTACAAGATACCAAGACTCGTCAGTCATTATCATTTTAATGATAACATAGCTGGGGAACATTTTTCTTTCTTTGATCTTCTTTTTGCCGTTTTTAACTTCAGGTACTTCTTCAACCGGCACTCTAACCTCGAAAATTATATCTTGCATCTCTCTGTTTTCAACAAGCTTTTCGATATTAGCTTTTACTTTGTTCTCATGTCCCGAATATGTATGAACGACATACCATCTTGATCCTTGTGACTCTTGCTTCATACCCGCATTACTCCTTCTTAAACAATCAATGCAACCAAATTCTGGAATATGAGATCCAATCCCCAAATTACAAGTGTCATAGCAAATGTAGTAGCAAGTACCACAACAGTATAATTTGTTAATTCCTTTTTTGTAGGCCAATTAACTTTTTTTAATTCTGATTTAACACCCTTGAAATAATTACTTACACGAGTTGTAAATTTTGGATTTTCATTTTCTCTATTAGACATTTACCAACACCTCAATACGGTTATTTTGTTTCCTTGTGAAGAGTATGCTTTTTACAGAATTTGCAATATTTGTTTAATTCTATTCTTTCAGGATTTTCTCTCTTGTTTTTTTCTGTGTCTTAATTTCTCTGTTTACATTCTGTACAAGCTAACTTAACTGCTACTCTCATTTTACACCTCCAAGAACTTATTTGTTCATAAGACCCATTATCCTAATTAAGATATCATAATTAATTTTAACTGTCAACATTTTTTTGGCACGTCAAAATCAAATTAATTGTATATCCATTAAAAAAAGCCCCTGCAAAAGCAAAAGCTTCTTTTATTAACAACAATTAATTATAGATTATTAAATTGCATCTGTCAATACCTTTTCATTAATTTTTATTTTATTTTCTTCCGCGTCTATATCTTCATCCTGCAATGCGTCATATCCTTCTTCGCCTGTTCTTATTTTCACGGCATTTTCAACGTCATATACAAATATTTTACCGTCACCTATGCCTCCTGTATGCAGAACTTCCTTTGCCTTTTCTATTACAAGTCTTGCAGGAACCTTGCTCACAACTATTTCAACCTGAATTTTAGGAAGAAGGTTCATGTCTACCCTTACCCCTCTGTAATATTCGTGATATCCCTTTTGAACTCCGCATCCCAGCACATTCGTTACTGTCATACCTGTGATTTCAATTTTGTTCATGGCTTCCTTCAGAGCCTGGAATTTGTTTTGGTTGATTATGATTACAATTTTTGTGATCTTTGCAGATTTTGATGATTTGCTCTTTGGTACCTCTTCAATAACCGGCATTTCGTTTCTCACAATATGAATAGGTGAGGCTTGAGGAGTATATCCTGTATATGAACTTACCGCTGAAAGTGCCGGCATGAAATCGGCATAAGAACTTATAAGTCCATGTTCCATTATGTCAAGTCCTGTAATTTCTTCTTCTTCAGATACACGAAGTCCTACAGTTGCGTCTATAACTTTGAAAACTATTGTCATTGTAGCAAAAACCCACAAGCCGACAGCTAAAACCCCAGCTGCCTGAACAAGCAGCATTCCTGCTCCTCCGCTGTAAAGAAGTCCTCCATCTACGGCAAATAACCCGACCATCAATGTTCCTAAAGCTCCGCACATTCCATGAACGGCAACTGCTCCAACAGGATCATCAACCTTTACTTTCTTATCCAGGAACTCTATTCCAAATATAATTATCAATGATGCAATAAATCCAATTGCTGCTGCTCCTGCAACAGATACAACATCACAACCTGCTGTTATGGCAACAAGTCCTCCCAGTGAAGCATTAAGAGTCATTGAAACATCAGGTTTTTTATATCTTATCCACGTAATGATCATTGCTGATGTAGTTGCCACAGCTGCTGCCATATTTGTAGTCACGAAAATTGTGGAAGCTGCAACGATTGTATCATCCCCAGTCATTGATACTGTTGATGTGCCGTTAAACCCGAACCAGCAAAACCAGAGAATGAAAACTCCAAGCGCTCCTATGGTCAGGTTGTGACCAAGTATTGCATTTGGTTTTCCGTCTTTTTCATACTTTCCTATACGTGGTCCTAATGCTTTCGCTCCAATGAATGCTGCAATTCCTCCAACCATGTGTACAGCTGTTGAGCCAGCAAAATCATGGAATCCAAGATTTGAAAGCCATCCGCCTCCCCATATCCAGTGACCTGACACAGGATATATTAAGGCGCTTATAATAAGGCTGTAAATACAGTATGAAACAAACTTTGTTCTTTCTGCCATTGCTCCTGAAACTATTGTTGCAGCAGTAGCGGAAAAAACTGTCTGAAAAATGAAAAATGCCATTGTAGGAACTGTGGAAGAATAATCACCCCTTACAAAAAAGTCCGGTGTTCCTACCAAACCAAATTTTGATGCTCCAAACATCAATCCAAAACCCAGAATCCAGAATGCAATTGAACCGATGGTAAAATCCAGCGTGTTTTTCATAATGATGTTTCCTGCATTCTTGGCTCTTGTAAATCCTGTTTCTACCATTGCAAAACCTGCCTGCATGAAAAATACCAATGCAGCTCCAAATAATACCCAAATAGTGTCTACTGATGAATACATAATCTCCTCCTTGATATAAAAAAATATAGTTGGCTCTTCCGAACCTTGGTAAAAAAAAACGTGCATATACTTTAAGTATATACACGCCTTTGTGCATTGACCGGGAATGAATTCCCCCACGAGTTTCCCGGCCTTCCTACAACTTTAAAAAGGAAAAAAAACAGGCACCGCAGGTATTCCTGCAGCGCCTTTGCTGTTTTTTATTATGATAAATGATGTTGGTACATTTGTCAATAGAAAATTTATAATATTATAAAAAATTTTTAAACATGAACAACGGCTTAAAAAAAGTGGACTACTATTTCTTGTACTGCCATTTTTTATAAACAAAAACAGCTTTCGCAAGAAAGCTGTTTTATCATTTAATTCTTAATTCTTCACTCTTAATTATTAATTATTTAATAATAGAAGTAACAACTCCAGATCCAACTGTTCTTCCGCCTTCACGAATAGCGAATCTCAAACCTTCTTCGATTGCTATTGGGTGGATAAGTTCAACTATAAATCTTGAGTTATCTCCAGGCATGCACATTTCTACGCCTTCT
>NZ_JAJUJR010000442.1 GCF_029265225.1 Sedimentibacter sp. | reverse complement strand
TCCTTTTATTATATACTTCAAGAGAATTCAATATTCTCCATGTTGCATACATGATTTTGATTTTAGCCTTTTCTTTTTTCGGTACAAAGACAGGCAAATCAATGAAACGAAAAAAGAAATAAGAATTTTGTTATTTGCGGGAGGACAAGAGGTCCTCCCCTACAAATTGGTATCCCAGATTTAATGTCAAATGGGGCGGACCTTGTGTCCGCCCGGTTTTTTTATTTTAATTATCATTAAAAATATGTAAGCACCATTGTCATGGCTATTTTAAGTCCTGTTTCCATTCCGTCTATTTCTATGTACTCGCCTCTTGTGTGAGCTCCATATCCTTTTGTTGTGCCAATTGTATTGGCAGGAATGCCAAGGGAAAGAGGAACATTTGAATCAGTGGAACCTGCACTTAAATCCAGTTCACCATCATAGTAATATTTTATTATTTCCTTGTTTTTTTCCGTGAAAGCTTCAAATATTTCCTTATTCATTTCTCCGCCGCAGGGACGAATTCCAACAACCTCAACTGAAACACCTATGTTCATTTTTCTGTATGTGTCAAGCACAGCCCAGAAAAAATCCTCCATTTGTTTCAGGCAGTCCTTGTCCACAGAGCGGAATTCATAAAGCATTGACGCTTCTTCTGCAATTGTATTTACAGAAGTTCCTCCGCTTATTATTCCCACATTGTATGTTGTCTTTTCTTTTTGAGGAGCACGTACTGTATACAATGTCTGAATCATGGATGACAGATAATATATTGCATTTTGATTACCAAAGTCTGAATATGAATGTCCTCCTTCGGTTGTGACCGTCACCTTGTACCTTTGTGAACCAACCGCCTTAGAAGTGCATGAACCTAATTCTCCGTCAAAAGATACAAATTCTGTAACCCTTGGGCCGTAAGTTTCCATTATCTTCTTGCTTCCCTTCAGATTTCCAAGGCCTTCCTCGCAGGAATTAAGCACAAATAAAAATCCCTTTCCCGGTTTTAAGTTGTTCTGTGTAACATATTTGGCACACATCAGAAGGTTTACCATATTGGCAGTATCGTCACCAACGCCCGGTGCATAAACCCTTCCGTCTTTTATGACTACGTCGAATTCTTCTTCGTCATCAAAAACCACATCCAGATGAGCCATGAATACGGTAATTTCTTCTGCATTTTCGCAATTTAAGGGATATACCACATTTTTAGCTTCATCAATAAATACATTTTTTGCTCCATTGTTAGCAAGCCATTTTTTGCAGAATTCAGCCCTCTTGTCTTCCTTGTGAGATGGAGCCGGTATTCTTGCAAGCTCAACCAAAAGATCCAGTGTTTCCT
This sequence comes from Sedimentibacter sp., assembly GCF_029265225.1. Taxonomy (GTDB): domain Bacteria; phylum Bacillota; class Clostridia; order Tissierellales; family Sedimentibacteraceae; genus Sedimentibacter. Next base: position 497 of record NZ_JAJUJR010000442.1, on the reverse strand, counting down.
TGCTGCTGTCCTTTATGAAATTGAGTGCATGTTGGTTAAGTCCATACTTCATTTTATCTACTCCGTATATTTCAATTTATTATTTATCACCAGTATATATTGCCGGTAACATCATAATATTAATTGTTGCATTAATTGTTATTATAATCAAATAATTCCCTCCTTGCAACAGCAACTCCTTAATTTTCCTCTATATTCTCATATTTTTTGCAATAATTCTTAAGTATTCATATATTAATGAATAAACGGCATTTTTGAGGGTATATAACATTTGAATGCAATCAGAAAGGACAGTGAGCTATATGGATGATGTGAACAATAATGAAAAAGGAACTCTGGAAATAATTGAAAACCAGGATAACAATAATAAAAAAGATGAAAAGAAGAAAAACAAAGTCGTTGGTGCAATATGCATGATATTTTTGCTGTTGTTGCTGGCTGCAACAGCTGCAGGCGGGTTTATTTTTGGAATAGTATTAGGCATAGTAAGGACTGCT
>NZ_JAJUJR010000247.1 GCF_029265225.1 Sedimentibacter sp. | reverse complement strand
TTTTTCACTTTTTCTGCATATTCATTGTATTTGTCTGAAATAGGAAGAACTTTTACCTGGACTGGAGCAAGCCATGTAGGGAATGCGCCTGCAAATTGTTCTATAAGTATTCCAAAGAATCTTTCAATGCTTCCAAATGCAGTTCTGTGAATCATTACAGGTCTGTGCTTTTTTCCTTCTGCTCCCACATATTCCATTTCAAAGCTCTGTGGAATCTGATAATCAAGATGAATAGTTACGCATTGCCATGTTCTTCCTATGCAGTCTGTTAAATGGAAGTCTATTTTTGGTCCGTAGAATGCTCCGTCACCTTCGTTTATTGCAAAATTCAATTCAAGTTCATCAAGTGCAGCCTTTAATGATGCTTCTGCCATATCCCAGTCCTTAATTTCTCCAAGGAACTTTTCCGGTCTAGTTGAAAGCTCTAATTTATATGAAAATCCAAATTTTTTGTATATCTCATCAATTAATTTGATAACACCTTTGATTTCATCCTTTATTTGTTCAGGTAGAATAAATAAGTGGGCATCATCCTGAGTGAATGCTCTTACACGCATGAGTCCGTGCAGTGCGCCTGACAATTCGTGTCTGTGAACTCTTCCTGCTTCAGCAACTCTCATTGGGAAGTCCTTGTATGAGTGCTTTGCATTTTTATATACCAGGATACCTCCGGGGCAGTTCATAGGTTTTATTGCAAAATCCTGTTCGTCAATTACAGTTGTATACATATTTTCCTTATAAGTAAACCAGTGACCTGATGTTTCCCACAAATGTCTGTTTAACATCAATGGAGTTTCAATTTCCACATAGCCTGCTTTTTTATGCATTTCTCTCCAGAATTTCATGAGTTCATTTTTAACTTCCACACCTTTAGGAAGGAAGAACGGGAATCCCGGACCTTCTTCTGACATGAAAAACAAGTCTAATTCCTTGCCAAGTTTTCTGTGGTCACGCTTTTTAGCTTCTTCAATCATTTTCAGATAATCTTCCAGGTCTTTAGCCTTTTCGAAAGTTATTCCGTAAACACGCTGAAGCATCTTGTTGTTTTCGCTGCCTCTCCAGTAAGCTCCGGCAATGCTTAAAAGCTTAACCGCCTTTGGTTTTTTTGTTGATTCAAGATGAGGGCCTGCGCAAAGGTCAGTGAAATCTCCCTGCTTGTAGAAAGATATAACAGCATCTTCCGGCAAGTCCTGAATAAGCTCAACCTTGTAAGGCTCCTGACGCTCTTCCATGAATTTTATAGCTTCTTCTCTTGGAAGTTCAAAACGTTCAAGCTCCAGACCTTCCTTAACGATTTTCTTCATTTCTGTTTCAATTTTTTCAAAGTCTTCCTGAACCAACCTGTACTCCATATCGATATCATAATAAAAACCGTTGTCTATGGCAGGTCCTATGGCAAGTTTTGCATCAGGCCATATTCTTTTGATGGCATGAGCCATGATGTGTGAAGAAGTGTGCCAGAACACGTGCTTTCCTTCTTTGTCTTCAAACTTAAGGAACTTTATTGTTCCGTCACCTTTGACTTCGTCTTTAAGTCCAATTGTTTCTCCGTTGTATACTGCTCCCACAACGCTTCTTGCCAAACCTTCACTAATGCTCTTTGCAACGTCTAAAGCTAATATTCCATCTTCATATTCTCTTACGCTGTTATCAGGCAAAGTTAATTTAATCATAATTTCCCTCCAAGTTATATTTTAAAATAAAAAATCTCGTCTCTTAAACATATTGTTTAAGGACGAGATATCGTGGTTCCACCTTAGTTGCTTCTCAAGGGATTTAAGGCATCCATACCAAACTTTTACGCTTGCGCTTTCAAGTTTAACTCCGGATTAGTTTTCACACAGTCATGCACAGGAAGCTCTCAGCCTTGACTCCCTTCTCTGAAGCGCTGTATCTGTATTACTCGATCCATCACAGTTTCATTTTTATCATTATATTACCATGATTTTATTGTGTCAACTAAATTTTAATATTTTTTTCTTGGTTTATTTCTCTGCCACATTGGTTTATCATCATGAGACTTTCCTCTTGATGTCCTTGAGGATTTCTTTTCCTTTGACAATTCAATCATTACATCCTTGCCTTTTATCTGAGCTCCCTGCATTCTGTCAAGTATTCTCATCTGATGTTCAGAAGCTGCATTGAAGAACGAATAGTTTTCAAGCACTTCAATTTCACCGATGTCAGAGCCAGGTATGCCGCATTCTCCTGCAACAGCACCAAGAATGTCTCCAGGTCTTATTCCTTGTTTCTTTCCAAGACTCACGTGGAATCTTACAGTATCTTCAAGATTTTTAGCTCCCCTTGATACTTTCTTTCTTTCAGGAATAATATCATTTAAATCTCTTTCTTCAGAAGTGTCAAATTTAACAAGCTTCTTTATCATTGCAGCAATAAGCGTTTCTGCATCAAATCCCTGCTCAAGAAGTCTTCCTGCAAGTGTTCTGTTTTCACCTATATCGCCTTTTTCAATTATTTCCACAACTCCTCTTATGAATTTATCCTGTTTAACTTCATTAACCTTGTCAACAGTAGGAATTGTTCTTTTGCGTATAGGCTTTTTGGTGTATTTTTCAATGTTTTCAATTTTTTTGATTTCTTTTGCTGAAGCCAGTGTGAAAGATGAACCTTCCTTGCCGGCTCTTCCGGTTCTTCCGATACGGTGCACATAGTAATCTTCCTTTGAAGGAACTTCAAAGTTAATTACACATTCAACTTCTTTTATGTCCAAACCTCTTGCTGCAACGTCTGTAGCAATTAATATGTCAATGAGTCCATTGTTGAACTTTGTCAGCGTGTCAATTCTTTGGGACTGTTTTATGTCACCGTGGATTTTATCACAGTTGTAACCTTTTTCAATCAACACTTCATACAAATCATCAACTGATTTTTTTGTGTTGCAGAACACCAGCGTCAATTTAGGTGTGTAAGTGTCAATCAGTCTTGCCAAAGCATCAACCTTGTCTGAGTGTTTTACAAGGAAATAACTTTGCTTAACTTCCTTTGCAGTGATTCCTTCTCTCAGCGTCTTGATTGACACAGGATTTTTAAGGAATTTCTTTATGATTTTTTTCATGTCATCCGGTATTGTGGCAGAAAACAAAAGCGTCTGAGTTTCGTGGTCCACATTGCTTAGTATAAGCTCAATGTCTTCCCTGAAACCCATTTTAAGCATTTCATCTGCTTCATCCAATACGGTAATTTTAAGTTCATCCAATTTTATAACATGTCTGTCTATAAGGTCTATGATTCTTCCGGGAGTACCGACTATAATCTGTGCTCCTTCTTTTACTTTGTTGATTTGTGTTCTTATATCTGCTCCGCCATAAACTGTTACAGTCTTGATGCCATCCATGTATTTCCCGATTTTTCTGAACTCGTTAGCCACCTGTACGGCTAATTCTCTTGTTGGCAACAATACTAAAGCTTGTGGAAGTTTTGCTCTCGCGTCTATTTTTTCAAGTATTGGTATCCCAAAAGCTGCAGTTTTTCCTGTTCCTGTATTTGATTGTCCTATTATATCATGGCCTTCCAGTACAACTGGTATAGCTTCTTGCTGGATTTGGGTACTTTCTTCGAATCCCATTTCTTGTAAAGCTTTTTGAATGTTGTCATTCAAAATTACATTTTCAATTTTCATTAATCGTATCATCCTCATTTTATTATTATTAACTTCTCATTATACTACAGATATTTCGTTAATACAAATATTATTTTGCATTTTTTTCTATATTTTTGAAAATAATAATTAAAATCATTACTTTACGTTATTATTGCCAGTGACTGCTGATTATATTATAATAATCTCTGAGGTGAGTTTATGAAAATATACTTTATTTATCACAGCTGCTTTGTTGTGGAAACAAAAAGTTCATATTTATTGTTTGATTATTTTAAAAACAAGAAGGACAAGAATTCAGACTTTGATTTCAATGTTCTTATGAGCAATATATTCCAAAGTGAAAAACCCCTTTACGTTTTTTCATCCCACAGCCACCACGACCATTTCAACAAGGAAATTTTAAAGTGGCAAAACATGAAAAAAAATATCTATTACAT
>NZ_JAJUJR010000289.1 GCF_029265225.1 Sedimentibacter sp. | reverse complement strand
CCGAAATTTTGCATGGATTTAGTAGATACCAATGAGTTCAATATCTTTAGATACAGGGCTTTTATGCCTTTGGAAAATGATTTATGGAACAGTATCACTCTTGGAGAAGGACTTACTTCAACAGTGCTCTACAGAGAAAATTTATACCTTAAGCTTGATTATGCAATGCCAACCCTTTCCTTTAAGGACAGAGGTGCAGCGGCTCTAGTATGGCTTTTAAAAACCATAGGAGTTAAAAAGGTAGTGCAGGACAGCAGCGGGAACGCCGGAAATTCTGTTGCAGCCTATTGTGCCCGTGCAGGAATAGAATGTGAAATATTTGTACCTAAAGGAACATCTCCCAAGAAAATCAAAATGATTGAATCTCATGGAGCAGCCGTAACGGTATTTGATGGTACAAGGGATGAAACAGCAGAAGCGTGCAGAAAAAAAGCAGCTGATGAAAATATATACTACGCCAACCATGTGTACAACCCAATGTTTTATCAGGGAACGAAGACGTACATCTATGAAATTTATGAGCAGCTTGGAAGAATTCCAGATAATTTGTTCATACCTGTTGGAAACGGAACCCTGCTTTTAGGATGCCGCCTTGCCCTGATGGAGTTGAATGAAGCAGGATTGATTAAAAAGCTTCCTAAACTTTTTATCGTGCAAAGCGAAAAATGTGCTCCTCTTTACACTGCGAAGGACACTCCGCTTGATATAATTCCGCAGCCTACATATGCCGAAGGAATTGCAGTAGGAAAGCCAATGAGAGGAAATGAAATACTGAACAGCACATATCCCGGAGAGCAGGAAATTATCCTTGCTCTTGAGGAAAAAATACTTCCTGCTAGAAATGAGCTGGCTTTGGGAGGATTTTTTGTGGAACACACTACTGCAGCAACTTATGCAGCATATACAGATTATATTTCAAATAACCACCTTGAAGGAGATTCGCTCATACCTCTTTGCGGTGCCGGACTTAAGAGCGAAAAATAATTTCATCAATAAAATAAAAGAAGCACGGATGTGCTTCTTAATTTTATTCAAGTACTATAAACACCGGGCAAGGAGAATCGGAAATTACCCTTTGAGTAACCGAACCTACAAAGAATCTCTTAACCTTTGAGAATCCTCTTCTGCCCATTACAATCAAATCAAAACCACCATCTTCTGCTGCCGCAAGAATCTCTTCGTAAGGTTGTCCAGTAACAATTAATTTTTGAACAGCTACATCTTTCAAATCTACCCCTTCAAGGAAGGAGTCCAAGAATTTAGTACCTGTAGCAATCATTTTTTCTTTCATTTCTTTAAAGTCATATTCCATGTAAATACCGTATTTTGTATGTCCTACTGTGTCAGGAATATATATTACATGAATAAATGTTAATTCGCTGTTGAACATTTTTGCCAATTCAACACCCTTTTCTGCTGCTTTTTGTGATGCAGCCGAACCGTCAATTGGAACAAGAATTTTTTTCATATTGGTACCTCCTTTTATATTTTGAAAAATCAGTTTTTATAAAGTGTCTCACTATATTTATACCTACATTTTTCAATTGTAAACACATTCATTTAAAATAATATTGATTAAGTCTCATTCCTCGACTCCTTGAAAATACCAGCTGTATGTGTTATAATCTATTAAACTGTTTTGGGAGGATGTCATGATACACGAATCCGGAGAAGATTATTTAGAAACCATATTGATGCTGCACAACAAAAACGGTTATGTGAGATCAATAGATATTGCCAATGAGTTGAATTATACAAAACCAAGCATAAGCCGTGCTGTGAGCATTTTAAAAAGTTCAGATTACATAACGGTGGATAAAAACGGCCATATCCTGCTCACTGACCTTGGCAGGGAAACTGCAGAAAGAATTTATGAACGACATAAAGTAATTGCAGAATTCATGATTGCATCTCTAGGAATATCAGGAGATACAGCAGAAAAGGAGTCCTGCAGGATTGAACATATAATAAGCGATGAAACTTTTCAAAAAATGAAAGAATATATAAAAACTCCTGCCGATTAAGCAGGAGTTTTATATTTTCATTGTTTAATGTCTTATTGTTGGAAAACGGTCAGGTATTACAATTCCTGCTTTTTTTCTTATTGATTCTGCCATCTCTTCACTTCTGTCCAATATATCATCTTCAGAAACGACCATGACTTTTCTGTTTTTCATGAGCCATTTACCGTCGCACATGGTTGACTCAATATTAGTTGAATGCATTGAATAGACAATGCTTGATACGGGATCGTGCTGAGGCATGTTTCCAATGCTTCTTGGGTCTATTACAATCAAGTCTGCCTTTTTCCCAACTTCAAGGCTTCCTGTTTCATCTTCTCTCAATATTGTTTTTGCACCGTTTATGGTTGCCATTTCAATTATTGTTTCTGCAGGAGTTGTTTTGGGGCTCAGTGTTCTTCCCTTGTGGATGAGTGCAGTCAGGTACATTTCATCAACCATATCCATTCTGTTGTTGCATGGAGCTCCATCGGTTCCTATGGATACAACTACTCCTTTTTTCAGCATTTCAGGAACCTTGGCAAAGCCAAGAACCCTCATGGCAGCAGCAGGGTTGTGTGATGATTTCACGTTGTGAAGTCTGAACAAGTCAACTTCCTTATCAGTGAGCCACACTGTATGGGCACCAAGTATGTTCTTATCAAGAAATCCTATTCTTGACAAATGCTCAACAGTTGAATAGCCTCCTGTTCTTTCTCTGACATAATCAATTTCTCCCGGGATTTCTGCTATATGCATGTGAATTCCTGTACCACGCCTGTCAGCCAGGTCTTTCGTCCTTAAAAGGAGTTCATCTGTAGCATTGAATATGGTCCTTATTGCAAACCAATATTTAATTCTTCCGTTTCCCTTGTTGTTCCACTTTTCAAATGCTTCTTCCTGCTTGTTCAATGTATAGTCAGTACTTTCTCTCCAAACCAGCGGAAGGCCTTCACCGGAATCCATTGTTGAACGGGCAAGGGCACACCTTAATCCTGCTTCTTCAACTGCCCTTCCAAGTCCATCCACATGGAACCCGCCTGATTCCGCAAATGAGGTTACGCCAGACTTAATCATTTCAACACAGCATGCAAGAGCAGAAACATATTGTTCTTCTTCTGTCATGCTGCTTTCATAAGGCCAGATTCTTTCCCTCAGCCATGTGAGTAAATCCACATCATCAGCCAGTCCCCTTCCAAGCTGCTGTGAAAGATGGACATGTGTGTTTATCAATCCGGGCATGACAATTTTTCCTTTCAGGTCAATTATCTCTGCTCCTTCATTTATATCAGAATCTATCAGTTCTCCGATTTTTGCGATTTTGTCGTCTTCAATAACTATGCTTCCTTTTTCATAAACCTGCCTGCATTTGTTCATTGTTATTATGTAGGCATCTTTCAATATTACCCTGTTCATATTTTCTCCTTCGTATTTATTATAAAAATTTTTCCAATTCTTTTTCCTTACTTTTTATCCTTCTCTGAATCTTCATATACGGCAAACTGGTTTTTCCCGTTTCTTTTTGCCTCATACAATGCATGGTCTGCCTCCTTGTATATGTCATCGAATGTCT
>NZ_JAJUJR010000089.1 GCF_029265225.1 Sedimentibacter sp. | reverse complement strand
GTGGCTGTTTCATTAATGATTATCGTGTCATTCTGAAGGCTTCAGCTCGAAGAATCTCATACTTCAAAAGATGATATCCTTCGCTAACGCTCAGGATGACATGAATATACTTAATGCAACAGCCCTTTTTTATTGGCTAATTAAATTTATTTTACAGCAAGACATTGTCGTCATCAAATTCCTTTTTCTTTACACTGCTAAATTTCCTTAGAACATCCTGTACAGTCAGTTCTTTTCTCTCGTCTCCCTTTATGTCCACTGCAACTGTTCCTGAATCCATCATTATGGTCCTTGTTCCCATTGCCAGGGCAGAAGTTATGTTGTGGGTTATCATTAGCGTAGTTATGTTGTTTTGAGATACTATTTGGTTTGTAAGATCAATGACCGACTTAGCGCTTACGGGATCCAGCGCTGCCGTGTGCTCGTCGAGAAGAAGCAGTCTTGGTTTCACAAGAGTTGCCATAACCAGGGTTACAGCCTGCCGTTGTCCTCCGGAAAGAAGACCTATTTTCGTGTTCATTCTATCTTCAAGACCCAGATTCAGTGCTGCCAGGCGCTCTCTTATTTGATTTTTTTCCTTTTTTGAAGGAACTCCCAGCATGTTTCTCTTGATGCTCCTCATGTATGCAATGATGAGGTTTTCTCCAACTGTCAGGTGAGGCGCTGTGCCCCTCATGGGATCCTGAAATATTCTTCCTATAAACGATGCTCTTTTGAATTCAGGCATGTATGTTATGTCCTGACCGTCAAGACTTATAGAACCTGATTCACATAGTATTGTGCCTGATATGGCATTGAAAAGGGTGGATTTTCCTGCCCCGTTTCCGCCAATTATGGTTACAAATTCGCCGTCTGAAACTTCAAGGCTCAAATTGTTCAAAGCAATGTGCTCATCAGGCGTATTTTTGTTGAAGGATTTTGTTGCTCCTTTAATGTTCAGCATTACTCTCTCCCCCTTTTCAGCTTGCTTGTTTCAATTTTTCTTTTTACATTGGGGACTGAAAGTGCCGTTACAACCACCAATGCTGATATTAACTTAAGATATGACGGAGGGAAGCTTGTTGTAAGTATCAGTGCAATTATGAATCTGTAAATCACTGAGCCTATTATTACTGAAAGCAGTCCTGTTGTTATGCTTTTGTTTTTTATTATGACGCTTCCTATTATTATAGATGCAAAACTTATTACAACCATTCCGGAACCCATGTTTATATCTGCAGACTGCTGCATCTGGGCAACCAGCGCTCCCGAAAGGGCAACGATGGCATTTGACAATGAAAATCCAACCATTTTTATGAAATCAGTGTCAATGGAAGATGCCCTGCACATGTCTTCATTGTCTCCGGTTGCTCTTATGGACAATCCAAGCTGTGTCCTGAAAAACCAGTTAAGCATTGCGAAGACTGCTCCTACTATAATGAGAAGAACCAGGATTTTGTACGCCTTGTTGATGAACAAATCTTCGGCATAGGTGAAAATATTTGTTTTGTTCAGCAGCGGTATGTTGGCCTTTCCGTCCATGACCATGAGGTTTATGGAATAAAGTCCGGTCATTGTAAGAATGCCTGCAAGTATGGGCTGAATACCCATTTTGGTCTGCAGAGCAGCAGTTACCATTCCTGCCAGACCTCCGCAAAGAACGGCCAGTGCTATGCCTGCAATGGGCATGCCGCTGAATGTAAACATTGCAGATACAGCCGCTCCAAGCACAAAACTTCCGTCCACTGTTAGATCAGCAACATTCAATATTCTGAATGATATATAAGTTCCGAATGCAAGCAATGAATAAACCAAACCCAGTTCAATTGCTCCTATAATAGATACTAAACTCAACTTCTTCCTCCAATGTTTTATTCTACTGTCTCAAAGTTCTCAAGCATCTTGTCTGTTACTTCTGCTCCGAGGCTTTTAGCTGTTGTTGTATTCAATATTTTTTTGTATTCTTTAAGTGTTTCAACAGGAATTTCTGAAATTTGCTGACCGTCGATTATTCTCTTAACCATGTCTGCAACTTGCTTTCCAAGCACTGTGTAATCAACTCCCACTGTTGCAAATCCTCCGTCTGCAACCATTGAATCAGCTCCTGTGTAAACAGGTATACCTGCATTTATGGCTTCTGCTGATAATACCGGCATTGCCGAAGCAACTGTGTTGTCAGTAGGAGTAAATATTGCATCTGCCTTAGCTGCAAGAGACTGAGCAGCCTGCTGAAGCTCGCTTGAATTTGTTATGGTTGCTTCAACATATTCAATACCTTTTTCATCAAGGTAGCTCTTTGCCTGCTCTATGGCTGCAGCTGAATTCACTTCACCTGAATTGTATATGAAGCCGAATGTCTTTATTTCAGGTGTAAGTTCAAATGCAAGGTCAAATATTTGTTTTACATCTATGGCATCGCTGACTCCTGTAATGTTTCCTTCAGGCTCATTTAAATCTTTTACCAGTCCTGCTTCAACAGGATAACTTACAGCCGCAAACACTATGGGAATATCTCCAGTTGCTGCAGCAGCGCTTTGAGCCGTAGAAGTTGCTATAGGAACTATTATATCCATATTTTCCCCAACATACTGGGAAATTATTGTGTTTATGTTTGACGGATCTCCCTGGGCATCCTTGTAAGTTATTTCTACCTTGTCCTTAAGTCCCTGTTCTTCAAGTCCTGATAAGATAGATTCTCTTATCTGGTTTAAAGAAGGGTGTTCAATTGGCTGAATTATTCCGATTTTTATTTTTTCATTTGATATTTCACCTGTTGCCTGAACCTGTGCATTTGTTTCCGATGTCTTTGTTTCACCTTTTGCTGCGCAGCCCGTCAATACTGTTGTCATAAGAAGTGCTGCTAATGTTATTGCTGATATGATTTTTTTCATTTTCATTTTGTCCTCCATTTACGCTCTAATTATTCTATAACTTTAAAATCTTTTATTGTTTCCTGTCCAAGTTCCAGGCCAAGGGCTTTTGCTGTTGTCATGTTGATTATGTTTGAATACTGGTTTATAACTTCAACATGGTTGTCAGATATTGATTGTCCTTGAAGAATTCTGGCTGCCATGTCTCCAACCTGTCTTCCAAGAACTTTGTAATCTATACCAACAGTCGCAAATCCTCCGTCAATGACCATTGAATCTGCACCTGTGTAAACAGGAATACCTGCCTTTATTGCTTCTGCTGAAAGCACCGGCATTGCTGAAGCTATGGTATTGTCGTTAGGTACAAATATTGCATCAACTTTGCCCATCAGCGACTGAGCTGCCTGAAGCAGTTCGCTTGAATTTGTTATAGTTGCTTCAACATATTTCAGTCCGTTTTCATCGCAGTATGCTTTAGCTCTTTCAGTGCTTGCAACAGCATTCACTTCGCTGGTGTTGTAAATGAAGCCGTATGTCTTCACTTCCGGAGTCAGTTTCTGAGACAGTTTGAATATGTCCTCTATGGCAATTGCATTTGATACGCCTGTAATATTTTTGTCCGTAACATTCATATCTTCTACAAGACCTGCCTTTACAGGATAGCTTACTGCAGCAAACACTATCGGAATGTCCTTTGTGGCTGCCGCTGCCGACTGAGCAGCTCCTGTGGCTATGGGAATTATCATGTCCACTTCATCACCAACAAAGTGGGATATTTTGGTGTTAACATTAGCCGGGTCGCCCTGTGCAGCTTTGTTTATTATTTCAATGTTTTTTCCTATGCTGGATTCTTCAAGACCTTTGATTGCATATTCTCTAATTTCATCAAGGGATGGATGATTTACTGCCTGAACTATTCCAACTCTTAATTTTTCTGTTTTAGCAGTTTCTGTTACTGCTGGCTGGTTATTTGTTTCTGTACTTTCTGCTTTTGTGCTGCAGCCTGTAAATAAAGTTGTTATCATTGCTGCTGAGATTAATAATGCCACTAATTTTTTCATATATTTCTCCTCAAATTTTATTTACAAAAACAAAAAACCTGTCCTATGAAAAGGACAGGTATAATTCCTGCGGTACCACCTTAATTGACTGAAAATTCAATCCAACTTAACAAAAATGCCATCACATTTTCTGCTTTGTAACGTAAGCTCACGTTTCAGATACTTGAGTACTACCTCTTTCACCTCACCCTCAGCGATCCACTTGCCATACTGCGTTCTGCCGGGTTCTCATCTCTCCCTGCTCTCTGTGAGTGCACATATGGTTTAATCTTCGCTTCAACGGTTTTGTTTTTGTATTTTTTAGAAGTTTATCACGACTTCAAATGCTTGTCAACAGTTTTTAATTATTTTTTATTATTTGCATAGCCAAGAAGGGCTTCTTTTTTGTTTTCAAGCTCATCATCAATTACTTTTTCAAGCATTTCATTTAAGATTTCCCCGACTTTCGGACCCTTGGGAATTCCTGCAGCTACGAGGTCAGTACCTTTCACTGCAAGAGTGCTCAGACTGTAGCATTGATTTTCCTTAACAATTGTATCAATGATTGCTTCTGCTTTTCTTAAACCCTTTATTTCAGTCTCGGAATATTTTAAACCAGCATTTTTCATCCGGATAAGCATTCTAAGATTTTCAAGCCCCAGTTTGTTGATCCATCTTTTTACGGCTGGAATTTCAGGAATAATTTCTCCATCCATGTTCAATGTCAGAAGCTTTACCTTTTTTATGGTGTCATTGTCGCTTTTCAGGCGCCTTAATATTAGCTCCGCATCCATTCCATAGAACAGAAGGGAAAGCTTTAATATGGTGTTGTCCACAAGGGCAGCCGAATTTAATCTTTCTGTCCACAATTCATCCCCTAGTCCAGAAATTTCGGGAATAAATACTTCAACCACATCCTTGTATTCAGACAATATTTCACGGCAGTTTATTCCCATCATGGTCTTGCTGAATTCGCTGTTGATTCTTTCATATGATATGTTTCTGAGCAGATTTTTATTTTTATGTATGCTTTCTCTTGTTTTTTCCTCAACAGCAAAACCAAGAACCGCTGCAAAACGCATGGCTCTTAAAATTCTAAGGCCGTCCTCCTGAAATCTTTCATCTGGAACACCAACGCATTTTACAATCTTGTTTTTTATGTCCTCTATTCCTCCGAACAGGTCCACAATTCCGTCCTTGTTGTATGCAAGAGAATTGATTGTAAAATCCCTTCTCTTTAAATCCATTGCAACCTTGTCCGTGAATGTAACCTCATCGGGCCTTCTGTTGTCGCTGTACTTTCCGTCAATGCGGTATGTTGTGACTTCAAAATGCATTTTGTTTATTACAACCGTTACAGTGCCGTGCTTGAGACCTGTGTTTATGGTTCTGTAATTTTTAAAACAGCTGCTTATTTCATCGGGCAAAGCCGAAGTAGTTATGTCCCAGTCGGAAGGAACGCTTCCTAATATTGCATCCCTTACACATCCGCCAACAACATATGCTTCATGGCCGCAGGCTTTCAGAATATTAAGTGCCTTTTTGGCTTCTTCTGGCATTTTGATTTCAATATCCATGGTTCCTCCCTTTGCTTTTTACTATATTATAACCAAAAACAGGATTAAAGCAAACAAAAAGAACGCATTCTTTAAACTATTGACAAACCCCGACGCTGTCATCCTGAACGATAGTAAAGGATCTCATCTTTTACTGAAAACATGAGATTCTTCGGGCTACACCCTCAGAATGACAACGTCGAAGGTTACTTTATCATAAACCTTACCTGATTTAGCATAAATGCTATTATTTTGCCGAATTGCAGCTTTCACATGCGCCGTGGGACTCTTCCCACAATTCATCAGCAACTCTTTCCCAATTATGGGCTGCCGTCTTGCATTTTGAGCTTAAATCCCTGACATTTTCGGGATTTTGCAGGTCAGTTGACTTTGCCCCCGATTTTTCAACCATGTCTGTGAGCCTTCCCGGATTGTCCAGCAACGGGCACGGTCTAAGGTGATTTCCATTGAATGGCTGGTTTTTCTTGTACTGCATGAACAAAGGATTTTTGTATGCCTGAAGCAATGTGCTTTCATGAATGTTTGTGTCAGAATAGTGAATGAATGCACAGGGCTCCACATCTCCGTTTGCGTTGATGTGCAGATAGCATCTTCCTCCGGCTATGCATCCGTTTATATATTCTCCGTCATTCCAGAAATCAAGAGTGAACAACGGCTTTGTCTTTCTGAACTCTCTTATCTGACGGTACATGAACTCACGCTGGGGAGCCGTTGCAAGAAGTTCCGTGACAGCATCCTTCCCTACAGGCATGTAAGTGAAGAACCATGCAAACTTTGCTCCTTTTTCTATCATGTCGTCAAAATACTCTTCGCTTCCTATGACATCTGTATTTTTGCTTGTGTAGCAGCATGAAATTCCAAATGGAAGCTTATTTTCCTTTAGAATTTCCATTGCCTTTGTAATTGCCTTGTATGTTCCTTCACCACGCCTGAAGTCTGTTTCTTCTTCAAAACCTTCAACGCTTATGGCAGGGATAAAGTTTTTTACCCTGAGCATTTCATCGGCAAACTCCCGGTCAATCAATGTGGAATTTGTAAATGCCAGGAATGTGCAGTCACTGTGTTTTTCGCATAAACTTATGATGTCTTTCTTTCTCACCAGCGGCTCTCCACCTGAATATATATACATGTATGTTCCTAATTTTTTTCCCTGCTGTATTATGCTGTCAAGTGTTTCAAAATCCATGTTCAGTCTGTCTCCATATTCAGCATCCCAGCAACCTGTGCAGTGAAGATTGCAGGATGATGTTGGATCCATGAGTATTGCCCATGGAATGTTACAGTTGTTTTCTTACCTTGATTTTTTCTGTCTTCTTCCTCCGATTATGGTAGCATTGATTATGAAATTTTCAAATAAAGTTTTTCTCACTTCCGAATCAATGTCTGTATATAAACTCTTCACCAGCCCATACCAGTTGCTGTGTGTATCCTCAAGCACTGATTTCACGGCAGAAAACTGCCTTCCTGCTGTTTTATCCTTGTCAAATTTCTCAACCCAGTCCAGTACCTTTGGAATATTGTTGTCAGGATCTTCATCCAGATAATCAAGAACTTTTTTCATCCCATAAGCTTTGAGATTTTCAACCATGCTCATTTCACTCATATATATGCCCCCTTACTATTATATTAATATTATATTATCGTCTTTAAAAACTATCATTAGACAAAACAATCATGTGTCTTAAAATGCGACACATAAATAAAAATGTCTTATTTTTTGACATTTTTTAAATTTGTCTATATTGAATAAATAAAAAAGGTTATATGATTAAAGAAAAAAGGGTATGGTAGTTATGGATAATTACGAACTGGACTATGCCGTAATCAAGACAGCTGTTGAAAACGGCATAAGATACATACAGGACAATCCCAAACGCGGGGTAAGAAATTTGCTGGACCTTGGTGAATACTTTGCCAGGGGAAGATTTCAAAAGGATTTCTTTGAACTTGCCCATGGCATATTAAAAAATGAAGACAGTTTTTATTATGACATCATAACAAGAATGGTTAAAAACACAAGCCACAAAACAATTGCCGGCTTCGGAATCAACATGGGCTTCAACAGTCTCACGTACGGTGCAAACATAATAAGGGAAAATGAAAAAGAATTCGGATACAACATTCCATGGGTAATAGTGTTGGACTTTGAAAAAAGTTCTGATGATCACATTACAGTGCAGGAAGCAGACAGACTGATTCAAGAGGGAAAAAAAACAGGAATTTACAGCTACATGATGATGTTAGGAAAAAACATCGAAATGCTTGATGAAATGTATGCTGCAATTGAAAAGAACCATGACTGTGCAATTGTGATTTTTATAGACCCCTGTATAATTGACGAAGAAACGGCAAAAAAAATAAGCAATCTTTCAAATATTTGCATAAACGCGATTATTGAAGATGACTGCACTTTTGCTGTTGAAAAAACAACCATACTTAAAAAATACAAGTGCTTTTACGGTGGATATATGTATTACAATGACAACAACGCTTCTGACATAATGAACGGTGTTGTTTCAAATAAACTGCTGTCTGCAAGCATGAACTTTGCCGTACTTGTCAAAGATCAGGAATGCAGCGATGAAACTTCTATAAAAGTTTATGAATACATCTACAATTCAAGAACCAGGACGAACCATCCTGTATGCCTAATGG
>NZ_JAJUJR010000461.1 GCF_029265225.1 Sedimentibacter sp. | reverse complement strand
TGCAGCCTTCCTCAACCATGCGCTTTCCCCCTCCGATTGTTTCTTCAGCCGGCTGGAAGAACAGCTTCACATTTCCGCAGAAGTTTTCATCTTTATCTGCCATTTCCTTCATGATTTTTCCTACTCCAAGAAGTATGGCTGTGTGGGCGTCATGTCCGCAGGCATGCATCACCCCGGGATTAATGGAGCAATAGGATGTATTGTTTTTTTCATTTATGGGAAGAGCGTCAATGTCTCCTCGAAGCCCTACGGTTGTTCCATCATGTCGTCCTCTTATTATGCCCACAACTCCTGTTTCAGCACATCTGTAGTTTTCGATTCCCCAAAGGTTTAAATATTCTTCAATTTTTTTCTGTGTCCTTAATTCATGCTGGCTCAGCTCAGGATTTTTGTGAAAATCCCTTCTGATAGCAACAATTTCATCATATATTTCACTTATTCTATTTTGAATGTCCATAATCACTCCTGCAACAAATAGTTGACCATCTTGTAAATTTTGTTGTGCTTTATGTATACTCTGGGTGTTCTTCTTGTAATACGGCATACTATTTCATTTTTGTTTGTTCCAGCCAGTCTTGCTGCTTCATTGATATCCATTGTGTTAAGAGTTCCGTCTCCGTATATTACAGCTTCATCTCCCACTTTAGCCTCAGGTATGTCCGTCAGGTCAACCATGCACTGGTCCATGCATATTACTCCAATTATGGGTGCCTTTTTGCCGTTGATTGTCACATATCCCTTGTCGCGCATATTTCGCGGATAGCCGTCCGCATATCCAAAGGGAAGAGTTCCAACCAATGATTTTCTTTCAGCCTTCCACAAATAGTCGTAGCTTAAGCCTTCGCCCTTTTCGAGTGTTTTGATGTGGTAAATTCTTGTCTTGAATGTCATTGCCTGATTAAGCTTAACCGAATCATCCTTGTAGGATCTGAGACCGTAAATTATTGCTCCAGGTCTGATCATGTTCAGCCTGTACTGGGGATAATCAATGCCGGAAATGCTGTCGCATATGTGCTTGTATTTAAATTTTCTTCCTCTTGCTTCAAGCTTATTAACTGCATTCATGAACTTCTGGTATTGTTCTTCGTCTTCTTCTTGTCCTGCCAGTGCAAAGTGTGAAAATATTCCATCAACCTCTAAGTTTCCCAATTCAAATATTTTGTCAATTTCATCGATGCTTTCCTGACAGTCCTTGTAACCAATGCGGTTGAAGCCTGTGTCGTACTTTATCTGCACATGAGCACTTTTATTGTGCTTCATTCCAAACTCACTGAGAATTTGCGCCTGTCTTATTGAAAAAATTGTCTGCACAATGTTGTTTGTAACTGCATATTCCAGATATTCGTCGGGAGTGTAACCCATGATGAATATTTTATAATCCTTAAATCTTTTTCTTAGCTGCAGTGCTTCCGTCAATGTGGCAACAGCAAGGTAGTCTCCGCCGTTTTCCATTATTGTTTCAGCAATGTCAGCTGCACCGTGGCCGTAGCCGTCAGCCTTTACAACAGCTGCAACTGAGACATCGCTGCCTACTATTTCCTTGATTTTTCTCACGTTGTAAGCAATGTTGTCCAAATTGATTTCAACATAAGTGTCC
>NZ_JAJUJR010000355.1 GCF_029265225.1 Sedimentibacter sp. | reverse complement strand
GGCAAGGGAAAGACATTATCTGACAAACTTAAGTGCAGACTGATGGCAGTTGTTTTGGGACCTTCTGATTTAAATGTAAATGAACTTGTTTACAGAGGAGCTGACAAGGTTTATCATATTGAAGATGAATCGATTTTCAGCGTGCCTGATGAAGTTGTTTATGCAGAAAATCTTGTAGAATTAATAAAAGATATAAAACCTGAAATTTGTCTGTTTGGTGCCACAACATTCGGCAGAAGCCTTGCTCCAAGGGTAGCAGCTTTTTTGGAAACCGGTCTGACTGCAGACTGCACAGACTTAAGCATTGACGATGACATGAGACTCATTCAGATAAGACCAGCCTTCAGCGAGAATATACTTGCTCACATCAAGTCGGACAATTATCCGCAGATGGCAACCGTAAGGTACAAGGAATTTGACGAGGCAGACAGGGACGAGACAAAGACAGGAGAAATCATAAAAGTAAATGCAATAAAATCAGGAAACAGCCTGGTTGAAGTTCTTGAAGAAATATCCAATGAAAATATAAACATAGCCGATGCTGATGTGGTTGTTTCAGCAGGAGTTGGAATAAAAAGCACTGAAGATTTGAAAATGATACAGGAACTGGCAAGACTTTTGGGCGGAGAAGTGGGAGCATCAAGGGCACTTGTTGAAACCGGAATAATATCAAAGGCACACCAGGTAGGATACAGCGGAAGCAGAGTAAAACCTAAAATTTACATTGCATGCGGAATATCAGGAGCTCCTCAGCACCTGGCAGGAATGAAGGAATCAGACATTATCATAGCAATCAACAACGATCCGTCAGCACCAATATTCAAGGCAGCGGATTATTCAATAGTAGGAGACATGTATAAAATAATACCGGAACTTATAAAGGCAATTAAGAATTAAGAGTTAAGAGTGAAAAATTATTAGTTGAATATTGATATGAAATTTGGACAAATATAGTTTGTAATGTCATCCTGAACGTAGTGAAGGATCTCGGTTTTTATTAATGATTGATTTATAATTTGAAAATATTACTTAGTGTATTAAAATATGGAGGAATTATGAACGAAAATATAATCAGGAAAATGCAGGAGATTGTTGGAGAAGACTGGGTTGTTTCAGACCTTGACAAAGTTAGCAGCTACTGCGAGGATGAAACTGAAAAGGCAGTGAAACCAAAAGTATGCAGGGACTGCGTGGTTGTAAAGCCTGCCAGTGCAGAAGAAATTTCTGAAATTATGAAATATGCCAATGAAAACAAATATCCCGTTATGGCAAGGGGAGGCGGCACAAGCCTTTCAGGTGCTGCGGTTGCCATAATGCCTACAATAATCATTTCTATGGAGCGCATGAACAAAATAATTGAAGTTGATGAAACTTCACTTACTGTAGAATGCGAAGCAGGAGTAACACTCCTTGACATTGTGGAAAGATTCAGCAAGCATGACAGCCTGTACTTCCCAATCCATCCAGGAGATGAAGGAGCTCAGGTTGGAGGAATGGTTGTAATGAATGCCGGAGGAGTAAGGGCCGTAAGATACGGCGTAATGCGCGACCAGGTTAAAGGACTTGAAGCAGTTCTTCCAACAGGAGAAATTATCCATGCAGGAGGAAAACTCATAAAGAACAATGCCGGACTCGACCTTAAAAATCTTTTAATAGGAAGCGAAGGAATACTTGGAATTGTGACAAAGGCAACGTTATCCATAAAACCTAAGGACAAACATATAGGAAGTCTTCTGGTATCCTTTGAAAATGACACGGATGCTGTTAAAGCAGTTACTGAAATCTTAAAAAGCGGAATAAAGCCTCTGGCTATTGAATACATGGAAAAGACAGCAATATTAAGGGCTGCTGAAGACATTGGAATGACATGGCCTTCAAGTGTAGGAAATGTTGATTTGTACTTCATAGTTTCCGAGAGAAAAGAAGACGACCTTTATGAAATGTATGAAACAATTGTAGGAATATGCGAAGAAAACAATGCGGTTGAAAGCTTCGTGGCAGAAAGTTCCAAAGAGCAGAAAACACTTCTTGAAATAAGAAGCCACGTGTACCCAAGCATGCATAAAATGGTTGTTGACGCCATTGATGCTGCTGTTCCTATTAAAAATCTTGCAAAATACATGGAAGGCATCAAGAAAATATATGAAAAATACGGTGTTGAAATATCAACTATCGGACATATAGGCGACGGAAACATGCACAACAGCATTTTGACAGAGGATGCAGAAAAGCCTGACTGCTACGACCAGATAGTTGACGAAATATTCAATTTGGTTATAGAATGCGAGGGAGCAATAACAGGAGAACACGGTGTGGGCAAGGTGAGAAATGAAAGGCTTAAGCTTCAGTTCACAGAAAAAGAACTAAGTCTCATGAAGGCAATAAAAAATGTTTTTGACCCCAACAACATATTAAATCCCGGAACAGCACTGTAATGTTTAAAAGAGCTGCAACAGGGTATTAATAAAGTTGTTGCTCTATTACAGGAGGAGTTATGGATTATATAAAATCAAATGAAGAATTAAAAAATATAACTGATGAAAACAGCATGGTCATTGTTTATTTCGGAAGCGAAACGTGCGGAGTATGCGTGGCATTGAAGCCGAAAATCGAAGAGCTGCTTAAAAATTACCCTAAACTTAATTCAGTGCAGGTAGATGTGTATATTTCCCCGGAAATGGCAGCTTCGCTCAACATATTTACAATTCCCGGAATTCTCC
>NZ_JAJUJR010000434.1 GCF_029265225.1 Sedimentibacter sp. | reverse complement strand
GATATTATCAGAAACCTTCATATAGATGGTGTCGTATGGTATGCTGCTTCCTACGATAGACTCTCTTATCATAACGTCATTTACAATTTCCCAGTTGAAACCTTCCTTGTTAACAGTAATATTTATGGTATTTTCCATAGTTTTGTTAATATTTCTGTTTACTACGTTAACGGTAAGTTCATCCATAACTTTTTCTATTTTTTTGTTGCTGTCCAACATACCCGGAAAGCCATTGTTAAACATTAGAATTTCATACATAATCTTTGCTGTGTCTACGCCAGTTATGCTCATTTCAACAAAGGCTCTATCCTTGGCTTCATTGAGCTCAATAGAGTTAACCTTGTATTCCATTCTTCCGGTCAGAAGTTTTAAAGCCTCTGCATCACCTATAAAATAATCAAGAAATCCTTCCCCGAATTGCTTCTTGATAGCAGCTTCATCATATGCTTTAACCGCATCAAAAGCCTCCGTCACTGCTTCATAAACCTTTTGTTCAGTTTTATCTTCATAGACAGCGTCGGAAGAATTATTATCATCCAAATCCTCCGGCTTATCTAAACCTGAACATGCTGTAGTTAGTATTGCTGTAGCCAAAATAAATAATAGTAATAATTTTTTCATATTAACCTCGATGTCGTTTTATATAAAGATTGTACTTTAATACATGATAAAAGTCAATTATACTTTGATTATTAAATTATTTTTATTTCAAATGTATATATCATTATATCTGTTAAAATCCTATAAATCACTGCAGCATTTTCATTATGAAAAAAACAGCGATTCTCTGTTGAGAATCGCTGTTTTTTTATATTATTGGTACGGATGACAGGACTTGAACCTGCATGGAGTTACCCACACGGACCTGAACCGTGCGCGTCTGCCAATTCCGCCACATCCGCATGTCGCTTAATTATATTAACACAAGGAGTTTGATTTTGCAATATTTTTTTTGCGAAGTTTTTAAATTTTACTTATTTGTGCTAAAAATTATGAAGTTGTTAACAAGTGTAAGATTTTAAAAGAATTTTATTCACACTTTTCATTGAAAGGATGAGATTCTTCGGCTGTGCCTCAGAATGACAATGATCAAATGTATAGTTTATCCTTTACAAAACTCGCTTCTTCAATTTGTAAAAAACAGGGACTGTCACTAGACAAATCCCTGCATTTTTCTATTCCATTATATATACTTCATACTTGCCTGTGAGTTCAGCTTTTTTGTCCATATATACTTTTTCTTGTTTTTCAACAAAGAAGCCTTCTTTAACTTCCTGATATACTTCTTCAAACTCTGAATTTCTTGCAGGCACATGTTCTGTAAGTTTAATGATGTGGTATCCGAACTGTGTCTTAACAGGTTCGCTTATTTCACCAACCTGCATTGAGAATGCAGCATCTTCAAATTCCTTAACCATTTGTCCTTTTCCAAACTGTCCTAAAGCTCCTCCGTTTTGTTTTGAAGGGCAGCTTGAAAATTTCTCAGCAGCTTCTTCGAACTTCAAGCCATCTGTTATGTCTTCAAGAATTTCATTGGCTTGTTCTTCAGTTTCAACAAGTATGTGGCTTGCTGCAACCATTTCTTCAGTCTTGAACATGGATTTGTGTTTTTCATAATAATCTTTAAGTTCTTCATCAGAAACTGTAATGCTGTTAAACATTTTTCTTAATGAATATTGCTGAAGCATGGATTTTTTCATATTTTCCATAACAGCTAGGAATTCTTCATCCTTGTCAAGATTTTTTTCAACGGCATCTGAATACATAAGTTCATGCATCACCAGTTCGTCGATTAATTTTTTTCTTCCTTCGGCACCTTGAAAATATGCCGCATTTTGTCCTAAATTGCCCATTAAGGCTTTAAGATCAGATTCTTTTATTTCTCTGCCGTCAACTACAGCCAGAACTTTATTTTCCATATT
>NZ_JAJUJR010000484.1 GCF_029265225.1 Sedimentibacter sp. | reverse complement strand
GCTGTTATGAACGTAAACTTAAAATCAGTGTTCAATATTACAAAACAGGTTGTGCCCATAATGAAGGAAAACAAAAGCGGCTCCATTATAAACATATCATCTGTGGTTGGTGAATACGGAAACGTGGGGCAGTCAAACTATGCTGCTTCAAAAGCAGGCATAATAGGTCTTACAAAGACATGGGCAAAGGAATTTTCAAGAAAAGGAGACGCCATAAGGGTGAATGCAGTGGCTCCCGGATATGCCAACACGGAAATGATGGCTACTGTTCCTGAAAAGGTTTTGGAATCCATAAGAGAAAAAACCATGCTGAAAAGGCTTGGGGAACCAGTTGAAATTGCACATGCCGTATTATTTCTTGCCTGCAGCGAATCTTCATATATTACCGGACAGGTGCTTTCTGTAAACGGAGGCTTGAGGCTTTAAATTTAAGAGACAAAAAAGGAGGGTCGGTATTCCGATCCTCCGATTTTTTTATTGAGCTGTTTCTTCTGTTACTGTAGTCATTTCAGGAGCGTTTAAAGCTTCTGCAGGAATTTCAAAGTCTGTTGCCTTGTTTACATTTGAAATTTCCATAACCATTGTTACTTTCATGCTGTTAAGCATTGCCTTGTCAGCTTCTGACATGTCACCAAGCATTCCTGTCATTCCTGACATCATGCCTGATATCATCTGGCTTAAATCCATTTCGTATTTCACGATTTCATTTGTTGCTTCATCAATGTATACTACGAAAGTAAGGTCTCCCATTTTTCCAGATACAAGTTCATCAAGCATCTGTGCAGTCATTTCTTCCTGTCCACTCATTGAAGCTGAAAGTTCTTCAATATATCCACCAAGCATATCCTTGTATATGTCTGTTGACATAGTGTACTGCATTCTTAAAAGTGTTCTTCCCGCATCATCTGAATATTTGCCGAAGTATTTTACATCTTTGATGTACTTCTGCATTAATTCCTTGTTTGCCTCGATTTTTTCCGGGTCATATTTCATGAGCATTGCAAACATTTCATCTTCAACTGTTGATTTCATCCATGTCAAAGCACCCTGGCTGTCAGGCATTCCCATGTAAGTTGTGTAGCTTTTATCATCAGCTGACAGATACATTTGCATAACTGGCTGTGACATTTGCTGTCCCATTACGTCCATAACCATGTCTGCTGTGATTTTTGCTTTCATTGGGTTTGTAAATATTGTCATGAGCATATTCATTTTCATGTGCATTGACTGTACACTTCCTGCATCATCAGGAACGTTCATTGACATGTGCATTTCTGCAGTTGC
>NZ_JAJUJR010000230.1 GCF_029265225.1 Sedimentibacter sp. | reverse complement strand
ATGATGTTCTTGCACAGCTTGGCAACAGAATACAGCACGCTTTAAGAGCTTACACTCCTGCAGAAAGGAAAAAAGTTGTTGCAGCAGCAGAAACTTTCAGGCAGAACCAGAATTTCGACACGGTTGAAGCAATTACTGAACTTGCCACAGGGGAAGCCTTGATTTCCATGCTTGATGAAAAGGGAAGACCAGGCATTGTAGAAAGAGCATTTGTACTGCCTCCTCAAAGCAAGTTTGGAACAATTGATGATCTTTTAAGAAATCAGATAATTTCAGGTTCTAAATTGTACAGCAAATATTCAAGGGAAGTTGACAGAGAATCAGCATTTGAAATAATTCGGGAAGAAACTTTACGACAACAGGAATACATGGAGCGTGAAAACGAAAGAATAGAAAAAGAAAAAGTTAGAAAACAGCAGGAAAAAGAAATAGAAAAGTATCAAAAAAGCAAAAGTAAAAAGTCCAGCAGGATGACGCCTACAGAGAGGGCTGCAAATTCAGCTATGAGTGCCATTGGAAGAGAAATAGGAAGATCGCTTATAAGAGGAATTCTCGGTTCTTTGAAAAAATAGCGACGGGGAGAAATTATGAAAATATCAACAAAAGGAAGATACGGACTTCGTGCAGTAATGGATCTGTGCATAAATTCAAACGGTGATTATGTTTCATTGATAAGCATTGCAGAAAGACAGGATATTTCGAAAAATTACCTTGAACAGGTTTTTTCTTCACTGAGAAAGTCCGGAATAGTGAAAAGCGTAAAAGGTTCTCAGGGTGGTTATCTTTTAAACGGCAAGACTTCAGAGGTAACCATAGGAAACATTTTAAGAGCACTAGAAGGTGATTTGTCAGTTGTCAAGGAAGAACAAAGCAAGAGTAAAATCGAAATGTGCATTAAAATGAATTTATGGGACAAAATAGACCAGAAACTGTACCAGATAATCGACAACATGACTCTGGAGGATTTAATCAATGAGTACAACAAGGGAGCGGATTCCATGATGTACTACATATGAGCATAACGGCAAATATGATTGAGAGGTTCCTATGTACAATGCGAACAAGGGATATGAATATGAAAAAATTGCTGAAAAATACTTGCTTGAAAATAACTTTAACATCAAAATTAAAAATTTCTTCTGCCGCCTTGGGGAAATAGATATAATTGCAGAAAAAGACGGAATTACACACTTCATTGAAGTGAAGGGACGGATAAATACAAAACACGGATACCCCAGGGAAGCTGTAACTCCATACAAACAAAAAAGAATCATATCTGCAGCAAAATATTACATGATGAAAAATGGAAGCGTCGACATTTTCTGTCAGTTTGACGTTGTGGAAATAATTCAGGAAGAAAACAGGATAAACATTGTAGAAAATGCTTTTTGGCTTTCATCTTGAAAGTTATGATCAAATATGTTATTATCTAAAAGTTCCTTAATTAAATGAAGGACATATTATATTCAGGAGAAGAAATTTGAACAACAAAGATACAAATAAAAAATATACAGTTTCATTTACAACACTTGGTTGCAAGGTAAATCAGTTTGAAACCGAAGCAATGTCGGAACTTCTGGAAAAAGAAGGTTTTGAAGTGGTGCAGGATAGTGTCAGCGACATATATATAATAAACACATGTGCAGTTACAAATGAAAGTGAAAGAAAATCAAGACAATTTATAAACAAGGCAAAAAGAATCAATAAGGATGCAATTGTTGTGGCTGTTGGATGCAGCGTGCAGCTTCACGGCGAAAAAATAAGCAGGGACACAACTGCAGACATTATTATAGGAACAAAGAACAAAGGAAACATAGGTAAATTACTTAAAGAAAAAATATCCAACATGGAACAGGAATCTGAAACTCTCATAGAAAACTTCCATGGACAGGAATGTTTTGAAGAATTAAAAATAAGCTCTGTCCATGACAAAACAAGAGCAAACATAAAAATACAGGACGGCTGCAGCCAGTTTTGCTCTTACTGCATCATTCCCTATGTGAGAGGTCCTATCAGAAGCAGAAACCACGACGACATTGTGAATGAAGTCAAAGAAATTGCAGCAAACGGCTACAAGGAAATTGTGCTAAACGGCATACACATTTCTTCATACGGCAAGGAAATAAGGGAACAGGATGCTCTTATAAGGCTCATAGAAGACATGAACAATGTTGAAGGCATTGAAAGAATAAGACTTGGTTCACTTGAACCCAATCTTATAACAGAAGATTTCATCAGAAGATACTCAGCACTTGAAAAAACCTGTGATCACTTCCATTTGTCGCTGCAGAGCGGAAGCAATTCAGTTCTTGAAAGAATGAATAGAAAATATACAGCCGAGCAGTACAAAAAAAATGTGGAGCTTATAAGAAAATATATGCCCAATGCCGGAATAACAACTGACATTATTGTAGGCTTCCCGGGAGAAACTGAAGAAGAATTTAATGAAACAATGGAATTTGTAAAGGCAATTCGTTTTTCCAGAATCCATGTGTTTAAATATTCCATAAGGGAAGGAACAAAGGCTGCAGAAATGAACAATCAGGTAGACGATACGGTGAAATCCCAGCGAAGCAAGGTTCTTATTGAACTGGGTGAAGAAATATCCAATGAGTTCATGAGTGAATTTGTTGGAAAAGATGTGTCAGTGCTTGTGGAAACTGAAAAAGATGAAAATTTATTTGAGGGATACACTACAAACTACTTGAAAGTTTTGCTGAAAAGTGATATTAATATTAGAAACACAATAGTTGATGTTCATGTGAAAAATATCAGAAATGATTATTTGACAGGTGAATGTACTGCTATTTGATTATATTATATGAGAGGTGAAAAAATGGATTGCATATTTTGCGCAATTGCAAACAAGGAAATACCATCACAATTAGTATTTGAAAATGATAATTTAGTAGCCTTCAGAGACTTAAATCCTCAGGCACCTGTACATATACTTGTAGTACCCAAAATGCATATTTCTTCAATGAATGAAATTACAAGTGAAAACAGTCATATAGTAGCAGAAATATTCGAAGTTATTAATAAAATTGCTGAAAAGGAAAATATTAAAGAATCAGGATACAGGGTTATCAGCAATTGCGGCGAAGACGGATGCCAGTCTGTAAAGCATCTGCATTTCCACTTGGTTGGTGGAAAAAAATTGTCAGAAACTTTATCATAAATTTCTTGCATTTACTTATTCTATGTTATATAATAAATGAGTGCTATTTCAAACTCGCTGGTGTCTTGGACATACAGTAGTAGAAGACGAGGGGAGGGTAGCAAAATGACAGAGGTAAAGGTTAGAGAAAACGAGTCTATCGATAATGCTCTTAGAAGATTTAAAAGACAATGTGCACTTACAGGTGTTATGTCTGAAGTAAGAAAAAGAGAGCACTATGAAAAGCCAAGCGTTAAGCGTAAAAAGAAGGCTGAAGCAGCTCGTAGAAAGAAAAACAAAAAAGCAAGATAAAGAGGTGAAAGTATGCCTTTAAAAGAGAAACTCATGGATGACCTTAAGGAAGCCATGAAATCTAAAGAAAAAGTCAGAAAAAATGTTGTTACAATGGTAAGAGCAGCTGTTAAACAAAAAGAAGTTGACAACCGAGTAGAATTAGGCGATGACGATATTCTGGATATAATAGCTAAACAAATCAAACAAAAAAAAGATTCAATAGCTGACTTTGAAAAAGGCAACAGACAAGATCTTATTGATCTTACCAATGAAGAAATCAAAATACTATTAGAATATTTACCGCCTCAACTGTCAGATGAAGAGCTTGAATCGATTGTTAAAGAAGCAATCGAGACAACCGGCGCTCAGTCCAAAAAGGATCTGGGCAAGGTAATGGCTCTCATAATGCCTAAAACAAAAGGCAAGGCTGACGGAAAACACATAAACGAAATTGTGGCTAAATATATAAAGTAGGTAAAGACCCCTGTAAAAATAGGGGTTTTTTTATTTAGCCCTAACCCCATAATTCAGACCGGAGGGAAGGAATTATGGCGGTAGGTCTAACGCAATGAGTTCCAATTTTTTGCGACCGTAGGAAGCAAAAAAAATTGTGAACGAAACTACGTTTAGCCAAGAGTTGTATGAGGCGAAAATTCATATAAATAATTTCCTTATCATTACATAATTTACATAATTCAAATCATAACCCCATTCATATTTCCAATGTATTCCTATAATTATTTAAAACAAACCTCATAGTATCCCATAAACAAGCATAATTTATTGTAAGGATATATGGAGGGAGGACTGT
>NZ_JAJUJR010000441.1 GCF_029265225.1 Sedimentibacter sp. | reverse complement strand
GCAGCACACACAGGATTACAACGAAGTTATAGTGAGTTTCTGCAACAACATAAACACAATTGAAGGCGGAACTCATGTAACAGGAATGAAGTCAGCTCTCACAAAGACAATAAACAAGTTTGCTGCACAGCTGAACATGCTTAAAAACAAGACGTCAACAATGGATGGAAAAGACATAAGGACAGGACTCAATGCAATCATTAACGTCAAGGTTAAAAATCCTCAGTTTGACGGCCAGACAAAATCAAAACTGGGAAACCTTTTTGTAAAAACTTCAGTTGAAACACTTCTGTCAAAAGAGCTTGAAGTTTATTTTGACAAAGACCTGGAACTTGTTAAGACTATAATAGAACAGTCGCTGAAGTTTGAAAAAATAAGAGTTTCTGAAGGAAAGAGCAAGGAAAATGCCCTTAGAAAACCATCTGTTGGAAACAAGAAGCTTGCTTCATGCCAGCAGTCATACAACAAGGCCAAGGGAATCCTGACGGAAATTTTCCTCGTTGAAGGGGATTCAGCGGGAGGAAGCGCAAAGGAAGGAAGAGACAGGAAGTATCAGGCAATATTCAGCATGTTCGGAAAATCCCTGAACGTTGAAAAAGTTTCTGAGGAAAAAGCATCTTCAAACCAGAAGCTTCTTCCTATTGCCAATGCCATAGGCGTTCAGATGGGAGCAGAAGACATTGCAGGTCTTAAATATGACAAGGTAATAATAATGACCGATGCCGACGTTGACGGCGCACATATAAGGACGCTGTTACTTACTTTCTTCTACAGATATATGAGAGTATTAATTGACGAAGGACATGTTTATTTCGCCATGCCTCCTCTTTTCAAGGCTCAAAAGGGAAAATCAATAAATTATTTCTATGACGACAGTGATTTTGCCAAGTGGCTGAAAACTACTAAAAACACTGAAAGCTACATGATTCAAAGATACAAAGGCCTCGGAGAAATGAATCCCGACCAGCTTTGGGAAACAACAATGAATCCTGCCACAAGGAAGCTCAAGAGAGTTTCCATAGAAGATGCAATGGAAGCAGAACAAATCACCACTACATTGATGGGGGACAAGGTTCCTCCAAGAAGGCAGTTCATTGAAGAAAATTACGACAGAGCAATTCTGGATTTATAAAGGAGCAAACATGGATGAAATTATAAATGTAAGTTACGAAGATGAAATATCGCAGTCATATCTTGACTATGCAATGACTGTAATAGTGAGCAGGGCTCTTCCGGACATAAGAGACGGCCTCAAGCCCGTTCACAGGAGAATATTGTTTTCTGCAGATCAGCTGGGATGCTCTCCCAAGTCAGCATTCAAGAAAAGCGCAAGAATTGTAGGGGATATACTGGGCAAGTACCACCCCCACGGAGATGCTTCAGTATACGAGGCAATGGTAAGACTGGCCCAGACATTCAACTACACCCACCCTCTAATTGAAGGTCATGGAAACTTTGGTTCCATTGACGGTGACAGCGCTGCAGCCATGAGGTACACGGAAGCAAGGCTTTCTCCCATAAGTAATTTGTTCCTGGAGGATTTGAAATACAACATAGTGCCCATGAGAAAGAATTTCGATGAAACCCTCTATGAGCCGGTTGTACTTCCAGTGCAGATTCCAGCATTGATGCTGAATGGAACTTCAGGAATAGCAGTAGGGATGACAAGCAATATTCCTCCCCATAATTTAACGGAATTGTTGGATACAGTAATCTATAAAATAGAAAACCCGGATGCCTCAATACCAAGACTGCTTGAAATACTCCATGGCCCTGATTTTCCAACCGGAGCCATAATCACGAACAAAAGCGACCTCATAGACAT
>NZ_JAJUJR010000242.1 GCF_029265225.1 Sedimentibacter sp. | reverse complement strand
TTTCCACAGTATCAAGAACGGTCTTGTTCACAAGGTCTTCAATGTACAAAATGGCTATGTCGGTTTTTGACCTTGTGCCTACCTGAGTGTACTTTACCTTCAGTCTTGGATCCCGTATTCTTCTCCTTATAAGGGTGATGTTGACTTTCATTGTTTCGATGAAACCGTCCCTTGCACCTCTTA
Organism: Sedimentibacter sp.; assembly: GCF_029265225.1. GTDB lineage: Bacteria > Bacillota > Clostridia > Tissierellales > Sedimentibacteraceae > Sedimentibacter. Next base: position 3,929 of record NZ_JAJUJR010000242.1, on the reverse strand, counting down.
TGAGGGTTTCCGCTGCCGGTTCCTGAACTCCCCTCATAGGCCAGCCTCTTGATGAAAGCATGATTCCCTTTGTGCATGTATCAATCAAAAGCACTGTTTCTCCGGACAGCATCTTGTCCACACATTCTTCTAATGTTAAGAGAGTCTTTACCTCTAAAATTGCTATGTTAGTCTTTGACACTGCGTTTAAAATTTCATTGTCCGGACTTTTCTCAAGATTTTCAAGATTCATGTTCATCATGAGATTTTGAACTGCATATTCGCTTATTGCTTCCTTAGTAGTCATGCCGTCCACATATACAAGAAGCATGTTGATCTTTTGATTTTGTCCTCCTTCAATTTTTCTGAAGACAATGTCATCAGCATTCTTGAATATTTTTCTTAAATCTGCTTCATTTTTGTTCAGGTTCTTATCAATGTTTGTTTTAGTTGTATTTTGGTTTTTATTGTTATTGTTTTTTTCGCTCATATTTCCCCCTATATGTATATTGCCGCCGCAGCTGCCAATGCAAGAATTCCGTATACTATCCCCGTAATGCGCACTATTTTATAATCCCTGTGGTAATTTTTGCGCTTCAGGTCCTTGCTTGTTATAAAAATCAATATACCGCTGATTATCAGAAAAAGAATTATTATTTCCGTATTTATTATGTGTTTAAGATCATTTATAAAGAACATAGCCCCTCCTGTACCTTGTACTATGTAATATTTGCATTTTTAGCATCTTTTATTCAATTATTGAAAAATTTATTGAAAATTTTTCCTGCAATAAAAAAACCGCCTAAGCGGTTATTTTGAAAGATCGTATTTTTGTTTTTTTCTTACCAGGGTCGATAGGTCTATTCCAAGCCTTAAGGATGCTTCCTTCATGTTTTTTGAAGAAGCAAGAGTTGTTTCTATTATTTCCTTTTCATAATCGTCTATCTTTTCCTTCAACGTCTTTCCTCCTTGCAGAGAAAGACTGTTGCCTGATAATGATGCTCCCCCTTCATTAAACATGAGGTTCTCAGTGAACAAATTTGTGTCAATGAAAGCGTCATCTGTCATGAGAACAAGACGCTCAATTATATTTTTCAGCTCCCTGATGTTTCCTGGCCAGTCATATACCAAAAAATGTTCAAGGCAGTTAGTTGTAAAGTAGCAGTTCTTGCCATACTTGTTGTTGTAATATTCAATGAACTGATGTGCAAGAGGTATTATATCTTCCTTTCTGTACCTTAGTGGAGGAATGACAAAAGTAACAACATTAAGCCTGTAATAAAGGTCTGCCCTGAATTTTTTTTCTTCCACAAGATGTTTTAAATCTACATTTGTTGCTGCAATTATGCGGGCATTGAACTCAACGGATGTGGTTCCTCCAATGCGGTAAAACATGCGATCGTTCAGTGCACTTAAAAGCTTCACCTGAAGCGTGTAAGGCATATCCCCTATTTCATCAAGATAAAGAACACCTCCGTTTGCTTCTTCAAAAAGTCCTTTCTTTCCTCCCTTTTGAGCTCCGGTGAATGCTCCTTCCTCATAGCCGAAAAATTCTGACTCAAGCAGATGTTCCGGAACTGCACTACAGTTTATTTTTACAAACTTTCCGCTGCTTCTGTTGCTTATGCTGTGAATGTATGTTGCAATAAAATCTTTTCCAACTCCTGTTTCACCCAGTATAAGTACAGTGCTCTCAACATTTGCAATTTTCTTTGCTCTTGAATAAATGCTTTTCATTTTTTCATTATTTATTACAACAAAGGGTTCCTTGTTGGACTTATTTTTTATTTCGCTGTTTTTAATGTACTGATTTTTTTCTTTTGTAATGTTTTTCATGAGCACATCCAGCTCTGAAACATCCCTTATTACGGCAATTGTCTTTGCAAGATTGCCTTTTTCGTCAAATATGGGAGAACCGGATACAAGACACCTCTGTCCCTTGTAATAATTGTTGATTGTAGAAACAGGCGCCATGGTTTCTATTACCTTTGCACAGCATGAATTTGGGAGAATGTTGAACCTTCTTAAATCATACACGGTTTTTCCTATTATCTGTTCCCTTGTAAGCCCCGACAAGTTAAGAAATGCATCATTGACATATGTGGTTGTACCTTCTTCGTCAGTTATATATATTCCATCCTTCAGTTTGTTGAGCATCTCATTGTAGAGATACTGCTGGCTGCTTAGTCTTAATATTTGCTTTTCAAGCTCATTGCCAAGAGTAAAATCATAAAAGAAAAAAACATAAAAATCCTTGCCATGAAGCTTAAGCCCGTTGTGAACCACATAATAAACGGAGTTGTCACGATATCTTACCGAATAAAGGTCATCATGCTCATCAACTTTTATATCCTGAAAAAAAACTGTTATTTTTTTGTTCAATACATCCTCATTATTTTTGCATATATAGGTTCTAAAATAATCGTTTGAGTATAAAATATTGAACTTATCGTCAGTGATAACAAAACCCATGTTTAATTCAATGTTTTTTGAATCCATAATCTTCCTCTTTTTATAAATTTAATATATTTCAATTGATATTTTTTATACAATGTGCTATTATTAAATGTGAACATATTTATTATAAATCAGTATATGCAATTTTGCAATTACTATATATTTTTTATATGCATTTCTGCATACAATAAAATCAAAATAATTTGCCAGGATTTTTAACTTCATTCATACATCAACAAAAATTTTATAATCCTTTTGTTGGCATGAAAATTGCTTTATGTATCATATATAATAAATTTAGGAGGCAAATTATGAGAAAGGCAGTAATAGTATCAGCAGCAAGAACACCGATAGGTTCTTTCGGAGGAGCATTAGCACCATTGTCAGCTGTTGACTTAGGCGTGATTGCAGCCAAAGAAGCAATCAAAAGAGCAGGCATTGAACCAAGCGCAATAGAAGAAGTTTATTTTGGAAATGTTTTAGGAGCTGGTCTTGGACAAAACGTTGCAAGACAGGTTACATTGGGTGCAGGAGTTCCAATAGAAATTCCGGCACTGACAATCAACATGGTATGCGGTTCAGGCTTAAGAGCAGTAAGCATGGCTGCACAATTTGTGGAAAGCGGACAATGCGATGTTATTCTTTGCGGAGGATGTGAATCCATGACAAACGCTCCTTATCTTTTACCTAAGACAAGATGGGGACAAAGAATGGGAGACGGCCAGATCATAGACTACATGGTTTATGACGGACTTACAGATGTGTACAATCAATACCACATGGGAATCACTGCTGAAAATGTAGCTGAACAATGGGGCATTACAAGAGAAGAACAGGACAGAATTGCTGTTCAAAGCCAAAACAGAGCTGAAGAAGCACAAAAGAGCGGAAGATTTGCAGATGAAATAGTTCCTGTAATTATTCCTCAGAAAAAGGGTGACCCTGTAGTAATAGACACAGATGAATATCCAAGACACGGTTCAACAGTTGACAAGATGGCAAAATTAAAACCTGCATTCAAAAAAGACGGAACAGTTACAGCAGGAAATGCTTCAGGAATAAATGACGGAGCAGCAGCTCTTGTAATCATGAGCAAAGAAAAAGCTGATGAACTTGGAATCAAATACTTGTGTGAAATAGCAGGATACGGCTCAGCAGGAGTTGATCCAAAAATAATGGGAATAGGACCTGTGCCTGCAACTAAAAAAGCTCTTGCTAAAGCAGGCTGGACAATTGAAGACATTGAACTTGCAGAAGCAAATGAAGCATTTGCATCACAGGCATGTGCAGTTGTAAAAGACCTGGGATTAAGTGAAGAAATCACAAACGTAAACGGCGGAGCAATAGCACTTGGACATCCAATAGGAGCTTCAGGAGCAAGAATTCTTGTTTCATTGATTTACGAAATGCAAAAAAGAGATGCTAAAAAAGGTCTTGCAACACTTTGTATAGGCGGCGGAATGGGAACTGCCATGCTGGTTCAAAGATAATAA
>NZ_JAJUJR010000464.1 GCF_029265225.1 Sedimentibacter sp. | reverse complement strand
TTTTATCTTCAACTATGCTCACATTTCCAAACACAACTGCAGATTCAAATTCTGTGGTAAATCTTGTCTCCAGGGTTTTCTTGATTTCCTGATTTTCATCTGTGTTTTCATTGAGTTCAACAGGAACATGCACGTCTCCAACAAATGACATGCAGACTTTTGGATTTCTTTTTATATTTTCAATTTTAGTTCCAAGTTTCGCAGAGTGAAAGTAAATTTTATCATCTCTTCTGGCAGGAGAAACAGGAATACAGTATGGACTTCCATCTTCATTTATTGTGGCCAAAGTTCCGAACTGGGATTTGTCAATTACAGCATATGCAAAGTCCTTGTCCATTTCACGGTCTTTTCTTCTCATTGGATTCATAAAATACACCTCTTTTCATATTTAATCCACTATTTTTTAATAGATTCATTCACATCTGTTGTGATGAAGGCAGTCTTGTTAGTGGTTGTTTATATTGTATTATCAAAATTTAAACTTTGCAATAAAAATTAGAAAATATTCATATATTTGGAACACGTCTTGATTAATATATATTGATAATAGTGATTCGATAATATAAAATATGTGTAATGCTGTTTGGATGCATGATAGTTTGTGTGAATACGATTTCGTGGTAAGATATGTCGATTATTTGTTTACACCCTTTTTTTTCCATAATATGTCCGAACAATATAAGACGCGATAAAACTTAGGAGCAATTATGAATAAAAGACTGCAAATGTTGGCCTCTGACTTGGGCAGGGGCACATACAATTATCCGCTGAGCATTGTTTTTATTATATTTTCCATTTTCTTAACAACTTTGATTGCATACATGACCGGAGGAAGCAATTCATCCCTTCACCTTTTATATATTCCTTTATTTTTTTCCATATTGGTTTTCGGCATTAAGGGAGGAATTATTACTGCTGTTGCTGCAGGCTTGGCAGTAGGACCTTATATGCCTATTAATTCTGCAAACAATATTATGCAGCCTCCCGCCATGTGGATTTTCAGGATTATAATATTCATTGTAATAGTTGTGTTCGTTGGTTCATTGATTGAACAGATCAAGAAAACAGAAGATGATGAAAAAAGAAAGGCATACGAGGACCTGAGGACCGGGTATTACAATTTCAACAAGTTCAAGCTTGACCTTTGTACAATGGCAACAAGCGGCAAACATGAGAGCATATCGGTCATTATGTTTGAATTCCAGAATATTGATATGATTACGCGCTACGTTGACATAGAAACAAGTCACAAGTCTTTTGTAGAGCTGTTAAAAAAGACTGAGAAGTATTATGAAAACGGGAAAATTTATGCAGCAACAAACGAAAAAATAACTGTCATACTGCCTGAATTCGAAACATGGGAAGCGGCTAAATCAGCTAAGGATTTCATTGCAGGAACAAAAAGTCCTGTGTACATAGAAGGCTTTCCCATATCCATGGTGGTGAAAGGAGCCGTAATAAATTATCCAAGACATGATACTGACGGCGACAGGCTGATTGCAAAGCTTGATAAGGCAATTGAACAATGTCTCAGGTGCCACAGCGAAGTTGTTATTTA
>NZ_JAJUJR010000231.1 GCF_029265225.1 Sedimentibacter sp. | reverse complement strand
AGAATTTGAAGTCAATCCTGCTGAAATAGATTATCTTTTTCTAAGTCACAGCCACATTGACCACAGCGGAAGAATACCCCTTCTGGTTAAGAAAGGGTTCAGAGGGAAGATTTATTGTTCGAAGCCTGCTTATGACCTTTGCAGCATAATGCTCATGGATTCGGCCCACATTCAGGAAAGTGAGGCAGAATGGAAAAATGTTAAGGCAAGACGCTCAGGCAGGCAGCTGATTGAGCCAATGTACACCCAGGAAGATGCAGAAATGTGTTTAAGGTATTTCTATCCGGTTCTTTACGACCAGATAATAAACATAGATGAGAATATTACCATAAGGTTCAGAGACGCAGGACATATACTGGGGTCAGCAATCACCGAAATTTGGATAAAGGAAGAAGGAGCTTCAACAAAACTTGTTTATTCAGGGGACCTGGGTATGAAGGATAAGGCTCTTTTAAGAGATCCTTCAGTGATAGACAGTGCAGACTACGTGATTATAGAGTCAACTTACGGTAACAGACTGCATGAAAACCTTGAAACAAGAACAGAAGGTCTTGTTAAAATAATACTTGATACTGCAGCAAGAGGAGGCTCTGTCATAATTCCGTCCTTTGCAGTTGGAAGAACACAGGAAATAATCTACGAGCTAAACAAATATCTCGAATGCCATCCTGACAAAAGATCAGAAGACAGAAAAAAATTCATGAACATTCCTGTCTATATAGACAGTCCACTGGCCACTAAGGCAACCGAAATATTCAAGCAAAACGCCAATGTGTTTGACGATGAAGCAAGGCGCTGCATTCTTGACGGAGATAATCCACTGGAATTTGAAAACCTGCATTTCACCCAAAGCGTGGAAGAGTCGAAGCTTCTCAACGCGTCCAAGGAACCTAAAATTATAATTTCAGCAAGCGGCATGTGCGAAGCAGGAAGGATAAAGCATCACCTTAAGCATAATCTTTGGAGAAAAGAATCAAGCATTGTTTTTGTGGGATATCAGGCAGAAGGCACATTGGGACGAAAAATAATTGACGGCGAAAAAAATGTGAAGGTGCTTGGAGAAGACATAAGAGTAAATGCTGAAATTCACAATGTACAGGGATTTTCTGCTCATGCTGATAAAAATGCTCTTTTGGACTGGCTAAGAGGTTTTGAAGAAAAACCGAAGAAAGTATTCCTGGTTCATGGTGAAGCAGAAGCTAAATCTTCATTTGCCGAGGAAATTGAAAAAACATTGAGATTAAGCTGCATAATTCCGGAATATAACAAGGTATACGACGTTAAGAAAGAATGCGATGTTAAAGAAACAGTCCTGGATGAAGCAGATAAATTAAGCACAAATCAATCTGCAAATGTAAAACAGATAGAAGATATGAAGAAGGAAATTGAAAAAATCAAGGGTGTTTTTGAAAAGGCAATGGAAAACGCAAAGGATTATCTTGAAGGTGATACAGTAAATGCAGATAAATACAAAGATATCAGCAATACCATACTCGCACTTGAAAATGAAATTTTGAATTTATCTATGGTGAGCACAAAGCAATAATTAAAACTTAAAGGGGTGAATGGGTAATAGCATAAAACCATTTGTCCCTTTAACTTGCAGTGAATGAAGGCGTTTGTTAACTTTGCACTAAATAATTGTTGGAAATCAGTTGTTCTGAAAATATAAATGGAATTAAGTTTATGGCACAAAAAATGCATATATTCATTTGGAGTATAATTATTTTGATGCATACTTAAATTTCAATATGTATCCTTTTATAATTATAAAATAGAAAGGAAGGACAATTAATGAAAAAGTTATTGACAGGCAACGAAGCCATAGCGCTTGGAGCATATGAAGCAGGCGTTCATTACGCAGCTGCATATCCTGGAACACCAAGTACTGAAATATTGGAAAATATTGCTCCTTATAAGGAAATAACAGCTGAATGGGCTCCAAATGAAAAGGTAGCAGTAGAATCTGCCATTGGTGCATGTTTTGCGGGAGCGAGAACTCTGACGGCCATGAAGCATGTAGGCCTTAACGTTGCTGCAGATCCGTTTTTCTCAATTGGATATACAGGAGTTAACGGCGGCATGGTGCTCATAAGCGCTGATGACCCCGGACTTCATTCTTCGCAAAATGAACAGGATAACAGATATTATGCAAGAATGGCAAAGGTTGCAATGGTTGAGCCAAGCAACAGCCAGGAATGCAAGGACATGGTAAAGACTGCTTTGGAAATAAGTGAAAAATACGACACTTTGGTTATGATCAGAATGACCACAAGAGTTTGCCACAGCAAGTCCATAGTTGAAACAGGTGAAAGAACAGAAGTTCCTATAAAAGAATACAAAAAAGACACTCAGAAATATCTTATTGCACCGGCAGTTGCAAAACAGCTCCACGTGAAGGTTGAAAAAAGACTTAAAGAGCTGGAGAAGTTCTCCAATGAAACAGAATTAAACTTCATTGAATGGAACGACAAAAAAATAGGAGTTGTATCAGCAGGCGTAGCGTATCAGTATGCAAGAGAAGTTTTCGGAGATACTGCTTCATACTTAAAAATTGGATTCTCTTTCCCTCTTCCTATGGAAAAAATCAGAAAATTTGCAGAGGAAGTTGAAACTCTTTATGTTGTTGAAGAACTGGAGCCTTTCATGGAGGAACAAATCAGGGCTGCAGGAATCAATTGCATAGGAAAGGATAAAATTCCAAACACATGGGAACTTAATCCGGACATTGTTGAAGAAACATTGTTTGGTACAAAAAGAGAAACAATTGACTACGACAAGACAGTTGCTGTAGGAAGACCTCCCACACTTTGTGCAGGATGTCCTCACAGAGCATTTTATTATGAACTGTCAAAGAGAAAAAATGTAATGATTACAGGAGACATTGGCTGTTATACATTGGGCGGTGCAGAACCTCTTAATGCAATGGATACAATAATATGCATGGGAGCAAGCGTAAGCATGGCTCACGGAGCTAAAAAGGTGTTTGAAAAGGCAAATGTTGATAAACGTCTTGTGGCAACAATAGGAGACTCCACATTCTTCCATTCGGGAATGACAAGTCTTCTTGATGTTGTGTACAACAAGAGCAACACAATCACATGCATACTTGACAACAGAATAACTGCAATGACTGGACACCAGGAAAATCCGGGAACAGGATTCACTCTTCAGGGAGACACGGCTAAGATCACTGACATTGAAAAAGTTGTAAGTGCCCTTGGTGTTGGACATATAAAGACAGTAAATCCTCTGAACAATGCAGAAATGAAAGAAGCTTTTGACTGGGCATTTGCACTTGATGAGCCGTCTGTAATTATTTCAAGATATCCATGTGCTCTGAAAAAATATTCGGATGCTGACATAGAAGAATTTGGTCCTATAAATGGCGTTTGCGAAGTTGACCACGACAAGTGCATAGGCTGCAAGAAGTGCGTAAGCACTGGATGCCCTGCAATTTATTTCAATAAATCAATTAAAAAATCAAACATAAACAAAGTTCAGTGCGTTGGATGCAAGCTGTGCATGCAGGTATGCCCTGTAAAAGCTATAAGTAAGGTTGGTGATAAATAATGGATACTAAGAATATTTTATTAGTAGGCGTTGGCGGTCAGGGTACAATACTCGTGAGCAAAATTTTATCAACAGGACTCATGGATGCAGGATATGATGTTAAAATGTCAGAAATACACGGTATGGCTCAAAGAGGAGGAAGCGTTTCAACCCAGGTAAGATATGGTGAAAAAATATATTCTCCCATTATAGGTATTGGCCAGGCAGACATCCTCGTTTCATTTGAAACAATGGAAACCATGAGATGGCTGGAATTTTTAAAACCTGACGGTGTTGTTGTGGTAAACGATTATGAAATACCTTCAGCCCCCATACTTACAGGAAAAGCAGATTATCCGCAGGGTGTTATTGAAATGGTCAGCGACAAAGCAAGGACAAAAGTTGTAAATGCTGCAGATATTTCTGAAAAGCTGGGCAACATGAAAGTAATGAATGTTGTTCTTTTGGGAGCTTTGGTAAAAATGATGAACCTCACAGACATAGACTGGGAAAAAGCAGTCAGAGCTTCTGTGAAAGAAAAATTTGCAGAACTGAATGTAAAAGCATTTAATGCAGGCATGGAAGCAGTAAGTTAAAAAACAATAGATGAAGAAAGGCAGAACTATATGAGCTACAAAATATTGGCTATAAACCCGGGTTCAACTTCCACGAAAATAGCGTTGTACGAAGATGAAAAGGAAATT
>NZ_JAJUJR010000079.1 GCF_029265225.1 Sedimentibacter sp. | reverse complement strand
CTTTGAAGTCTTCTGCTTTAACTTCAGTATAAACCAATGGAAGATCCTTGAAAGGAATTATTGCTCCGTCCAGGTAGCTGCTTATTACTTTTGCTGCCTGTTGTCCCTGTGCAATTGCGTCAATTGCAATTTTAGGACCTGTTGCAGCGTCTCCGCCGGCAAATACTCCTCTTAAGTTTGTTTCAAATGTTTCTTCGTTGATGGCAATATTTTTCTTTTTGCCCTGTCCTACGTTTATGTTGCCGCAGTCAACTTCCTGACCAATGGCAGCAATAATTGTGTCTGCTTCAAATGTTACAAACTCTCCTGTAGGCATTGGTTTTTGTCTGCCAGAAGCATCCTTTTCACCAAGAACCATCTTTTCGCATTTAAGTCCTGTAACTTTATTCTCGCCTTCTACAAGAGCAGGAGCTGACAGGAATGAGAATATTACTCCTTCTTCCTTTGCTTCTTCGATTTCAATTTTTTCTGCAGGCATTTCATCTTCTGTTCTTCTGTAAACAACTCTCACTTCTTCTGCTCCAAGACGAATGCTTGTTCTTGCAACGTCCATGGCAGTATTTCCGCCGCCTACAACTATAACCTTCTTGCCTATTTTAACCGGGTTGTTTTCTGCTACTTTAATAAGGAAATCAATTCCTCCAAGAACTCCGTCTTTGTTTTCACCTTCGCATCTCATTGGTGAACTTTTCCATGCTCCTATTCCAAGGAACACTGCATCATATTTGTTCTGAAGATAATCAAGCGTCATATCTTCGCCGATTTTTACGCCATAGTTTATTTTGGCTCCCATTTCTTCTATTACTGACACTTCTGCATCAACAACATTTTTTGGAAGTCTGTATTCAGGAATACCATAGCGAAGCATTCCGCCCGGCAAGTCTTTTGCTTCAAATATTTCAACTTCATGTCCGTCACGAAGGAGGAAGTATGCAGCTGAAAGTCCTGCAGGACCTGCACCTACTACAGCAACCTTTTTGCCAGTTGATTCTTTTAAACTTGGGATATAAACATCTCCTGAGTTCAAATCATAATCTGCTGCAAAAGTCTTGATGCATGCAATTGAAACAGAATCTTCAACATGCTGTCTTCTGCACGCCTTTTCACATGGGTGAGGACATACTCTTCCTATACTTGCAGGAAGAGGAAGTTTTTCTTTTATCAACATCAGTGATTCCTTGTACTGTTTGTTTGCAACCAAACCAACATATCCCTGAACATCTGTATGAGCAGGACAGTTTAAAGTACATGGAGCCTTGCAGTCTCCGATGTGTTCAGAAACCAGCAGGTTTAAAGCTGTGTTTCTTGCTTCCTCAACTTTTTTTGTATTAGTCTTGATGACCAATCCGTTTGTTACAGGTGTGGCACAAGCTCTTGCAAGCTTAGGCTGTCCCTCAATTTCAACAACGCACAGTCCGCATCCTGCATATACTTCAAGATTTTCATCAAAACACAGATGAGGAATTTCTATATTATTTTCTAAAGCTGCTTGCAGCACATTTTTGCCTTGTTCAGCCGTTATTTCTTGTCCATTAATGTTAAGTTTTATTAAAGCCACGGTCAAATCCTCCCTCTTAGTTTTTCTCTACAGCGCCGAATCTGCAAACGCTGAAGCAATTGCCACATTTAATACACAATTCCTGACTTATCACATGAGGATTCTTGACAGTTCCTTCAATTGCATTCACAGGACACTTTCTAGCGCACAAAGTACATCCGGTACACTTGTCCTTGTTGATTTCATAAGTCAACAATGGCTTGCAGTGTTTTGCCGGGCATTTTTTATCAACGATGTGAGCAATATATTCATCCTTGAAATATTTTAAAGTTGAAAGTACCGGGTTTGGAGCTGTTTGTCCAAGACCGCAGAGTGAACCGTCTTTCACGCTTGTTGCCAGAGTTTCAAGTTCTTCAAGGTCTTCCATTGTTCCGTTGCCTTGAGTTATTTTTTCCAGAATTCCAAGCATTCTCTTTGTGCCGACTCTGCAAGGTGTGCATTTTCCGCATGATTCGTCAACGGTAAATTCCAGGAAGAATCTTGCTATATCAACCATACAGTTGTCTTCATCCATAACTATCATACCGCCTGAACCCATCATTGAGCCTGCAGCCGTAAGATTTTCATAGTCTATAGGAATGTCCAGGTGATCTTTTGTAAGACATCCGCCGGAAGGTCCGCCTGTCTGAACAGCCTTAAATGCTTTGCCGTTTGGACATCCTCCTCCGATATCATATATAACTTCACGAAGCGTAGTTCCCATAGGAACTTCAACAAGTCCTGTGTTTGTTATCTTGCCGCCTAATGCAAATACCTTCGTTCCTGAAGATTTAGCAGTACCGAAGCTCTTGAACCATTCAGCGCCGTGGTACAGAATCTGAGGAATGTTTGCCAGTGTTTCCACGTTGTTTATAACTGTAGGTTTTCCCCATAGTCCTTTGTTTGCAGGGAATGGAGGTTTTATTCTGGACATTCCTCTTTTTCCTTCAATGGACTGCATGAGGGCTGTTTCCTCGCCGCATACGAATGCGCCGGCGCCAAGTCTTGTTTCGATGTCGAAGTCAAAACCTGAATTGAAAATATTTTTTCCGAGAAGTCCAAGTTCTCTTGCCTGATCAATGGCAATGTGAAGTCTTTGAACTGCAACAGGATATTCAGCTCTTACATATATGAAGCCTTTTGTAGCTCCAATTGCATAACCTGCAATAGCCATTGCTTCAAGAACAGCGTGAGGGTCTCCTTCAAGAACGCTTCTGTCCATGAATGCACCCGGGTCTCCTTCGTCAGCGTTGCATATAATATATTTTTGATCAGCCTTGTTAGGTGCAGCAAAACTCCACTTCATTCCAGTAGGGAAGCCTGCTCCGCCTCTTCCTCTAAGGCCTGCATCTTTCATAACTTTTATAACATCATCGGGAGTCATTTCAGTAAGAACTTTTCCCAATGCCATGTAACCGTCAGTTGCAATGTATTCGTAAATGTTTTCAGGATTGATAATGCCGCAGTTCCTTAAGGCAACTCTTTTTTGTTTTTTGTAGAATTGAACGTCCATGAGGGAAGTGTGCTCTTCTTCATCTTTTGATTCTTTGCTTTTAACTTCATCAGAACCAATTGTATATTCATCAACAACATTGCCGTTTAAAATGTGTTCTTCAAATATTTTCAGGGCCTTTTCAGAATCAACATGAATATATGTCACCTTTTCTTTTCCAGGAACATATACTTCAACTATTGGCTCGTAGGTGCACATTCCGATGCATCCGGTCTGAACAACCTGCACATTCTTCATGTTTCTTTTTTCAGCTTCTTCTGCCAATGTTTTCAAAACAGGTTTAGCTCCTGCTGAAATTCCGCATGTAGCCAATCCAACAACAACTCTTATAGCATTGTCAACATTTTTCATTTCTAAATTTGTTACAGATTCTTCTCTGATTTCTTTCAAATTATCTAATGTTTTCAAGCCTACACCTCCTAATTACTGTATTTTTTCAATATTTCAGCAACTCTTTTAGCTTCCATTTTCGGATAAACATCTTCGTCAATGATCATAACGGGAGCTAAACCACAGCATCCCAGGCATCTTGTAGCTTCCAGGGTAAACATTTTGTCATCAGTTGTTGCTCCAACCTTAACATTTAACTCCTCTGAAAGTTTGTCCATAATTTCCTGAGAACCTTTTACATAACAAGCCGTTCCAAGACAAACACCTATCTTGTGCTTTCCTTTTTCTTCTACAGTAAATTGAGTATAGAATGTTACAACACCGTATATGTCAGCCAATGGTATGTTTGTTTCATCTGAAATAAACTGCTGCACTTCCAAAGGCAGATATCCAAATATGTCCTGGGCCTTTTGCAAAGTCTGCATTAATATACCTTGTGAATTTCTTACTGTATCTATATACTGTTTCAGTTCTTCAAATTCACTTTTTCTTGCTTCTACAAATTCATTCTGCAATTCAGTTACCTCCATATTATTATAATAAACACACAAACACGTTTATATTATAGCTTCGGGTATATGAAAAGTCAACATTATAGCTCGCAATTTGTCAAAATAAAAACATGCAAACGTTTCATATGTTGAAATCAACCTTTAAAATATAAAAAAAATTCTCTTCGTAAAAAGAGAATTTTTTTGTATTTTTTTACATCATTAGAATTTATTATAAAATGTTTTATATGCCTTATATGTCATGTACACATCTGTCTTGGAAACTATTTCAAAAGGAGCATGCATGCTAAGTACTGGAACTCCCAAATCCACAACATCCATGTTGTAATTTGCCATTATGTAGGCTATTGTTCCTCCGCCTCCCTGGTCAACTTTTCCAAGTTCTGCGCTTTGCCATACAACACCGCTTTCATTGAAAACTTTTCTGAGTTTTCCTATGTATTCTGCATTGGCGTCATTTGCGCCGGATTTTCCTCTGCTGCCTGTATACTTAATCAATGCAACGCCCTGGCCCATAACCGCTGAATTTTGTATTTCTGAGACCTGAGGATATGTTGGGTCAAGTCCTGCTGCCACGTCTGAAGAAAGCATAGAACTGTTGGCCAAAGCTTTTTTCAGAACTCTTTCATTGTAATTTCCGTTGTTTTGAAGTGCAATCATTTCTGCTACTAAGTTGCTGAAAAACATTGAATGCATTCCTGTGCTTCCGTTGCTTCCCACTTCTTCCTTGTCTGCAAAAACAGCCACTGCAGTTTTTTCGGGATTATGAACTTCAAGTATGGCCTTTAGAGAAGTATATGCACACACTCTGTCATCATGGCCGTATGCCATTATCATTCCCCTGTCAAGACCAACGTCTCTTGATTTTCCTGCAGGAACTATTTCAAGTTCAGCCGTCTGAAAATCTTCTTCAATCATTCCATACTTTTCATTGAGTATTCTCAAAACATTAAGTTTAAATTTTTTCTCTTCATCCTTGCCGTCTTCAGCTAAAGATTCAGCAGGGAGACTTCCTATTATGACGTTTAATTTTTCACCTTCAATTGCTTCGGAAAGCTTCTTGTCGTTCTGATCCTTGGCAAGATGAGGAAGCAAATCAGTAATGTAAAACACCGGGTCTTTTTCATCGTCTCCGATGGCAACCTCAATTATTTCACCGTCTTCCTTTACAACTGTACCATACAGAGCAAGAGGAATGGCAACCCACTGATATTTTCTTATTCCGCCGTAATAATGAGTTTTAAGAAGAGAAACACCGTGCTTTTCATACAAAGGATGAGGTTTTAAGTCTATGCGCGGAGAGTCAACGTGGCTTCCCACAATATTCATACCTTTTTCAAGATCTTCTTCTCCTGCAACTGCAAGAACAGCATTCTTTTCCTTGTTTATGTAATAAAACTTTGTTCCCGGCTTTAAGTCCTGAAGGCTGTCAATATTCACGAAGCCTTCTTTTTCCGCTCTTCTTATTATTTCCTTTATTGTAAGTCTTTCAGTCTTTGACGAATCTATGAAATTCTTGTAGTCATCGCTTAAGCTGAATACTTCAGATTTGGCGCTGTCGTCTAATTTTTCCCAAATAAAATGTTTTTTGAAAAATAATTTATTGCTTTTTTCCATAATATCTCCTTACTTATTTAATATAAATCAATGAAGCAAGATATATCTGTTTTTCAAGCTCGACACATCTGATGTCGTAATTCTTCACCATGGTGAATTCACCGTCGTAACCGCTCATCTGCCATTTTAAATCAGCATTGATGTTCATATCATCGCCGTTTTTTTCAAGGCTGTTGATTTTATCAACTTCAACACTCAAAGCAAGTTCGTAGTCCGTGGGACTGTCAATAACTTTGTATAAAATGTCAAGATCGTTTTCCAGAAGATTTTCTGCTTCAATTTTTTCCAGCTTCTCTTCCAATTTTCCCATATCCTTGTAGCCATAAAGAAACTCGTTCATTACCTCTATGCGTTCATTGAGCAAATATTCCAGACTGTCTATTTCTTCGTAGTATTGGTAATAACCAAAAGAATTATAACTAAAAAGAAGAGAAAAAAGCATTATGAAGATAAATCGGTTTCTCATTTGTAATCCCCCTACAATAAATTATTGATACCATTTATTATAGGGGGACAAAGTTGTCTTTCATGGCGCTATTTGTCATGAAAATCTTATTAGTTTTCGCTTGTATTCAACATATTGCAACAATAGACGGGCTATTTACACAGCTGTAGACAAAAATCGAACAACATTATCTTGTTATATCATTGTTTATTCTGTTAACCTATTGTTTTTACGCTCTTTCTTTTTTCGATTGTGAAAGGAAGTTCCATAAGGCCTTGAGGAGTTTTGTCGCCTTTTATCATTTTAATGAGCATGCGCATTCCAACAGCACCTACATCATAATATGGCTCTCCGATTGTAGTCAGTTCAGGTCTTACGAATTTTCCTTCTCTTATGTTTCCGAATCCTACTACCGAAACATCTTCAGGAACCTTGATTCCGTTGTCAAAGAAACTGTTCATTATTCCTATGGCAATTTCATCGTTGCTGCATACCACTGCAGTAAATTCACTTGCATCCTTTGCAACTGATTTTCCCAGTTCATATGCTCTGTTGTGCTTGTTTCCTCCCACAACGTACATTTTCGAATATTGAAGTTCATTGTCTTCAATTGCCTTTTTATATCCGGCAATCTTGTCGTTTTCAACTGATGTTCTGTCAGCAAAGTCAGAAACATATGCAATTTTCTTGTGACCTTCTTTAATGAGGTAGTTTGTCATCTCATAGAATGCAGCATTGCTGTCTATTGAAATATGGTTCATGTGTTCATGAACGTCTCTGGTGAAATAAATGCACGGCTTGTTCAGTCCTCTAGCAATTTCTATTATTTCATCATCAAACTTGTTTCCTACCAGGAACAAACCTTCTGCTTGCTTTCTGTCAAGCAGCTGCAGATATTTTTCCTGCGTTTCCTTGCTTGAGTAGCTACTGCAAAGAAGAATATCATATCCGTACATTTTTCCTATTTCTTCTATTCCTCTTACTATATCAGCTACATAGCTCTGGGCTAAATTGTTTACTATTACACCTATCAAATAAGATCTTCTTGTAACGAGGCTTCTGGCAACGTCATTTGGCTTGTATCCGGTTTCTTCAATAACTTTAAGGACTCTTCTTCTTACTTCAGGACTTACTGGCTTCGAATCGTTTATAACCCTTGA
Organism: Sedimentibacter sp.; assembly: GCF_029265225.1. Lineage (GTDB taxonomy): Bacteria > Bacillota > Clostridia > Tissierellales > Sedimentibacteraceae > Sedimentibacter. The sequence continues at coordinate 1,603 of NZ_JAJUJR010000079.1, read as the reverse complement.
TACGGTTGATATGGACACTTCTGCAAGTCTTGCAACGTCTTTTATTGTTATCATTTTATCCTCCTTGTTAATTTAATATTTGCACTGTATTCCTAATTATATTTTATTATATATGTATTTTCATGAAAACGCAATTGCTTTTTCCCGATTTTCCTAAAAAAACAAAAAAAAAATAAAACCCGCGAGAGCCGCAAATTATTAATTCATACCCGCATCTAAGCAGGTGGGATTTCTGTTAAGCAATTCTGACTTCCCGTCGAAGCGGGCCTGTCATAGGTACTCAAACTCGAATTCCCTTTTACAGTATGTCGGTTGAATTAAAAAACTTCCGTGAACCGCAGGCTTTTAAGTTAATGAAATTATACCACAGTGTGGTTTTTTTTACAACTGTAATTTAATTTTACAAAATACAATTTTTAGTATTTTTCCCTTGATATTCGTTAATATTCAAGGAAACTTAACTCATTAATTCGTTTATATCTTCCTCATTGATTACTTCTTTTTCCATCAATTTTTTTGCAATTGCAGATACTATATCCATGTTTTCTCTTACAATTAACTTTGTGTTTTCATAAATTTCTCTGGTCAGTTCCTTTACTGATTGTTCCACAGAAGTCAGAGGAATATTCAGCTTTTGTGACAAAACAGAAAAATTAATGAATCCTGAATCTTCGTCCATACCATAGGATGAAATGTAGTCAACTGCAAGATTGGTTGCTTTTTCAATGTCATTTTGTGCTCCAACGGTGACATTTTCCTTTCCGAAAAACACTTCTTCCGCTATACGTCCTGCCATGAGTACAGACAAATGACTGCGCAATACTTTTTTCGTTACAACATCAGAAGAATCAGGAGAACTCAAAGTGTATCCTCCGGCTCCTTTGCTGGTTGGTATAACTGACACTCTTATTATTTTGTTTTCAGGCATGAGGTATTTTGATACAAAGGCATGTCCTGCCTCATGGTATGAAGTTGTTATCTTTTGCCTGTTATTTTCTTCTGCGTTCTTTTTTTCAGAGCCGGCAAGAATTTCAAGGTAAGCCCTTTGAATATGATTGTTGCATATGTTTTCTGAATCTTCCCTGATGGCAAGGAGTGCAGCCTCATTGATGAGGTTTTCAATCATTGCTCCGCTGAAGTATACTGTAAGATCTGCTATTTCATCAAGTTTGATGTCATCTGAAGATTTCTTTTTTGAAAGATAAAGTTTTATAATGTCTTTTCTGGCATTTTTATCAGGCAGCATTATTTCAATCTGTCTGTCAAATCTGCCTGGTCTTAACAAGGCTGAATCAAGCGTATCAATTCTGTTTGTTGCTGCCACAACTACAATTCCTGATGCATCACCAAACCCTGACATTTCCGTCAAAAGAGCATTAAGCGTCCTGTCTCCCTCGTCGCTTCCACGCATGTTTCCATTCATTCTTTTTTTGCCTATGGCATCTATTTCATCTATAAAAATCACACTTTTTCCTGATTTCCTTGCCTTCTTGAAAAGATTTCGTATCCTTCCGGCACCGAGTCCTGCATAAACCTGTACAAAATCTGAGCCTGAAACTGCATAAAAAGGTACTCCTGCTTCTCCTGCCAGTGCTTTGGCCAT
>NZ_JAJUJR010000198.1 GCF_029265225.1 Sedimentibacter sp. | reverse complement strand
GGGTATTCCTGCAGCTATTCCAAGGACCGTCATAATCATGTTTTCCCTCACAAGCATGTTGAAAATTTCAGACTTTGAAAATCCCATAACCCTCAGCGAGGAAAATTCAAGAGTCCTTTCATTGATGCTCATGAGCGTCATGCTGTACACGATTACAAATCCCAGGAGGCCGGAAAATACCACCATGAAAATCATTGATGCTGCAGTTACGGTTGTGAATTCCTCAAATGCTCCTCTTAAGTCATTCTGTGACATTATGGTGATTGTCTTCATGTCATTTAATGACTTTGCCACATCATCATCAGTATTTACATAAATGCCGTTGGCAACGCCTTTGTCCAGAAACATTTCATTCATATAATCTATGTTCATGTATCCGTTTATTCCAAGGCTTTGTTTTATTATTCCCTTGACTGTCACATAACCGTCATCATGATCCGGCATGAAATTTTTAAGAAGAACTTCATCTCCGACCTGGACATGGAGGGAAGATGCAAGATTTGAAGATAATAGAATTCCGCTTTCAGGCAAACTCACCGGATTTCCATTCACATCCTCAAACCCATAAAATGCAGTGTTTTCTTCCAGCCCAATTATGCTTACGATTTTTGATTTTTTCCCGTTTTCTATTTCAAAGGGAACTTCATTTCTTATTTCCATATTCCTGTATTTTATTTTTTCTGCAATTTCATTTTTAATATCTTCATTTTCAAAACCATTGAAGCTTATGTTGTATTGTGCCTTCATAAATTCGGTGTAATGTCTGTTGAACATCACATCGATGATATCAACCATCCATATTGTCATTACCATCATGCCGCATGTGATTGCTACAGCTGCTCCAATGAAAACAAATTTTTTCTTTTCCCTGAATATGTTTCGAAGAACAATCTTCCAGGAAAAGGGCACATGGTTCCATACAATCTTAATATTTTCAATAATAATTCTTTTACCCTTTCTTGGAGCTTCCGGCTTCATTGATTCTGCAGGATTTATCTTCACAATGTTTCTGACACCAAAGAAACCTGATATGACACAAAATATAAGTGATAAAACAACTGAGACTATTATTCTGTAGTAATATACCTTAACAGTAAGCATGGGAATGTTGAAGAAAACAAGGTAATAATTTGTCATTAAACCGGACAGCGCCGTTCCAATCAATGACCCCAGTGTTCCTCCTATTATCCCGACGCTTGCAGCATACTTCAGATAATGGGACATAATTTCAAAATCCGTAAACCCAAGGGCCTTTAACACTCCAATGGATGTTCTGTCTTTTTTGACAATTCTTGAAAGCATTGTGGTGAGCATGATGGCTGCAAAAACAAGAAAAATGATGGGAACCGATTTTGACATCATCTCAAGTCCTTCTATTTCCTGGCTCAGCATGCTGTTGCTCAGCTGATCTTGTTTTTTTATAACCCTTCTGACGCCGTATTTTTCCAGATTGTTCTCCAGATATTCCTTTGTCTGGTCGAGAGTTTCATCATTGTTGGTGGTTATGAGCATTTCATTGAAACTTCCGTTGGAGCCGTAAATCTTTCTGATATAGTCTTCCTCCACATACACTACTCCGAATTTTTCAGGGTCCGGAAGCATTGTCTGCTCATTTTCCATCATATATGCGTACTCTGAACTTGATGCCACTGCAGTTACATTGAATTTGTATTGTCTTCCGTCAATTCTGAGGACTATTTCATCTCCCACTTTTATGTTTCTTGCAGAAGCAAACTGCTCGATAACTATAACGTCATTGTCAGACAGTGTTCTTTTTCCCGACTTTATAAACAATTTGTTGATTTTGCTCTCATGTTTGTCCACAGAAACAACCCTTACATCAACATCCTCTTCATCATCATCTGTAACAAAGGGAGTGTCAAACACAAGCCTTGCTTCAGCTTCCTTTATATCAGCTTCGCCAATTAAGCTGCTTTCTAGTTTCTCGGGGAGTCCTGAAGCTGTGACGAATATGTCTGCAAAATTGGTTTCCATGTAATAGTCATTCAAGGAATCACTTAAGTTAATTGAGGAATTGCTGACAGCAGTGAAGACAAAAATACCCGTTATGATTATTGCAAGAACAGCAATGTACTGGCCCTTGGTGTTTTTAATCATTCTAAAAAGTCTTTTGTCAAGCTTTTTCATTACCAATCAATCCTTTCAGCAGGAATAGGGTTATCATTTAATATTACTTCAGTGATTTTGCCGCTTCGCATTTTAATAATCTTGTCGGCCATCTGTGCTATTGATGCATTGTGGGTTATAACCACAACCGTCTTGTTGTACTTTTCATTCATTTCTTTCAGAACTTTGAGTATTGATATGCCTGTTTCAAAATCCAGAGCTCCCGTCGGCTCATCGCACAGAAGTATTTGAGGATTTTTAGCAACAGCCCTTGCAATGGCAACTCTTTGCTGTTCACCGCCGCTCATCTGGGATGGAAAGTTATCCATTCGTGAACCCAGTCCCACGGCTTCTAACACTTCCTCTATGTCAATAGGGTCACGGCATATTTCAGCAGCAAGTTCAACATTTTCCTTTGCAGTCAGCGTTGCCATGAGATTGTAGAACTGAAATACAAAGCCTATTTCTTCTCTTCTGTACATGGTCAGATCTTTGTCACTCATGCCGGTTATCATCTCTCCGTTGAAATAAACTTCACCTGATGTGGGAGTGTCCATTCCACCAACAATGTTTAACAATGTGCTCTTACCGGAGCCGCTGGGGCCGAGAATCACTATAAATTCACCTCTTTTTACTTCAAAGCTCACATTTTCAAGTGCCTTTACGGTGACTTCCCCCATGTTGTAAAGCTTGCTTATATTTTCCGCCTTTAATACAATATCGCTCATACTTACACCTGACTACCTTTCTTCAAGAATGCCGTACATTAAAATATTCATGAGCCTTATATACTCGTCTTTTACTATATCATAATACTTTTCATAATTTGAGCCATCCTGAGAAAACAACGGCAGGTACTTGCTTTCTATAATGTTTGTTATGCTTGCCATTATTGAAACAATGTCATCTGCAGCAATGTTCTTCTTCATTGGAAGACCCTTTATAATATCCATTAATATGTTTATTCCTATTTGCTTAATTTCCGCATATCTTTTTTCTAAATCAGCCTTTAATTTTTTTGGAGAATTGGCAAATCCCGAAATCATCATTTTATAGTGCATTGGGTTGTTCAGAAAAAATTTGTACTTCACTTCCATCAGCTTCATCAAAATTGATATGAAATCATCCTGGGGAAGTTCCATATCCTTAAATTCTGTTAATGCATCATCAATGCACTTGTTCATGGCAGCCATAAAAAGATTTTCCTTAGAGCCGAAATAGTGAAATATGAGTCCCTTTGACACCTCAGCCCTCTGACTTATCCTGTCAGTGCTTGCTTTTTCAAAGCCGTGTTCGGAAAACTCTTCTATGCTTGATTGCACTATTTTATCTTTTTTAGAATTGTCAAGCATATGTACCTCCTTATAATTGACTTATCAGTCAATTATATTATACATTATATTGACTGTCAGGTCAACATATGAATATGTGGCTACTGTTTCAAAAATAAAAACAGGAGCCTTTGATGGCTCCCTTGGTTTAATTCTGATTTTCTATTTGTTCCTTAAGGTCATTTAAATAAATCCACCTGTTCATTTTTTCTTCAAGCTGTTGTTCAAGATTTTGTTTTTCATCCATTATTTCCTGAAGTTTCATGTAATCTGTTGCATTTTTTTCAAGTTTTGTTTCAGCTTCAGCTATTTTTGATTCAAGAGCGGCTATATCATCGTCTATGGTGTTGTACTCCTGCTGTTCCTTGAAGGAAAATTTAAGTTTTTTTGGTTTTTCTCTGTCTTCCTTTTGCACGTCTTTTGTTTGTTTAGGTTTTTCCTGCTGTTTTTCATTCAATGTCCTTGCAGCAATGTAGTCGGAGTAACCCCCGTTGTACATTACAACAGTTCCGTCTCCTGGAAGTTCAAGGACTGCATCAACCACCTTATCCAGAAAATATCTGTCATGGGATACGGTAATCACTGCTCCACTAAATGTTTCAAGATAATCCTCCAGCACAGTCAGGGTCTCTATGTCAAGGTCATTTGTAGGCTCGTCAAGAAGCAGAATGTTAGGTGCAGTCATAAGCACGCTCAGCAAAAACAGCCTTCTTCTTTCTCCACCGGACAATTTTTTTATTGTATTGTACTGCACGTCCGGCGAAAACAAAAATCTTTCAAGCATCTGGGATGCAGTTACGTTTCCTTCCGGCGTTTCAACTACCTCAGCAATATTTTTAATATAATCTATAACCCTTTGTGAATCATCTATTTCTTTAGCTTCCTGGGAAAAATATCCCACATTGACTGTACTTCCTATTTCCACATGGCCTTTGTCCGGCTGTGTTTTTCCCGCCAGCATATTCAACAGCGTTGATTTTCCTGCTCCGTTTTTTCCCACTATTCCTATTCTTGCATCACGAAGAACTGTGAACTCAAAATCATCAACTATTTTTTTATGTCCATAGCTTTTTGAAATATTCTTAATTTCAATTGTCTTCTTGCCAAGCCTTGAGGACACTGAGCTAAGTTCAAGCTTCTCTGACACTTCCGTTCCAAGAGAACTTTTAAGTTTCTCAAACTGTTCAATTCTTCCCTTTGCTTTAGTACTTCTTGCACGTGCTCCTCTTTGAATCCAGGCCAGTTCCTTTTTGTACAGCGTCTGTCTTTTCCTGTCGCTGCTTGCTTCCATGTCCTCACGGAGAGCTTTAAGCTCCAGGAACT
>NZ_JAJUJR010000060.1 GCF_029265225.1 Sedimentibacter sp. | reverse complement strand
TTTTCCTCCTTATTTTAAATTTTATTGCTTGATTTATTTTTAGTATTATTTCATTAAATATTCATTTTTTCAGAACAATTTACAACTCATAATCAAACAGCTAATTATTTAGTAGAATAATAATTAAGTTTTTTAAAATAATAATAAAAAAATAAAATAAAGGAGCAATTATGGCTGAAAATAAATCTAAAGAAAAAAATATGGCAAAACCAATTGAAAACCACGATACTGCAGCATGGGCTAACCAGTCACGACTTAAAGCAGTTTCTAAAGTAAACATTCCGGATGAAATTCAGGTTAGAAATGCCAAAGAACATGTGGATTCAAATCAAAAGTAAAAAATAAAGAAAGCCTTAGGGCTTTCTTTATTTATCTAAAACACTTCGTGTTCTGCAAGCTGCTTATATCTTCTGTATCTGTCAGCTGCATGCTCACTTGAAATATCAAACATCTTTTCAGCAATTTCAGGGAACACGTTCATAAGCTGTGAGTAACGGATTTCACCGTGAATGAACTCCTTGTAATCTGTTGTAGGTTCTTTAGAATCAAGAATAAACGGATTTTTGCCCTGTTCTTTAAGTTCAGGATTAAATCTGTACATGTGCCAGTAACCTGAATCAACTGCCTTTTTTTCTTCCATCATGCTTGTTCCCATGCCTGTTTTAATTCCATGGTTGATGCAAGGTGAGTAAGCAATAATGAGAGATGGTCCCTTGTAACTTTCTGCTTCCTTGATAGCCTTTATGGTTTGATTCATGTCAGCTCCCATGGCCACTTGAGCAACGTAAATATAACCGTATGTCATGGCAATGAGACCCAAATCCTTTTTCCTTATTTTCTTGCCTGATGCTGCAAATTTTGCAACTGCTGCTGCCGGAGTAGCTTTAGAGCATTGTCCTCCTGTGTTTGAATATACTTCTGTATCCATTACAAGCATGTTGATGTCTTCGCCTGATGCAAGAGCGTGGTCCAGGCCGCCATATCCTATGTCATATGCCCAACCGTCGCCTCCAACGGACCAGACTGATTTTTTAATCAACTGATCTTTTCTCTTCATAATTTCCTGAACAACAGGATTGTCGCTGTGGTCATTTTGATTTAATGCATCAAAAATCATCTGTGTTGCTTTCTTTGAGCCTTCGCCATCATTAAAGTTTTCTATCCAGTTTTTAAATGCATTCTTTAGATTTTCGTCGATTGGTGAATCCATGGCTTTTTCTACAAGAGATGATAACTTTTCTCTTAGCTGCTTAACGCCAACCTGTAGTCCAAGACCAAATTCAGCAGCATCTTCAAACAAAGGATTTATCCATGCAGGTCCGCGTCCTTCTTCATTTGTGGAATAAGCAGTAGCAGGTGCAGAAGCTCCCCAAATGGAAGAGCAGCCTGTGGCATTGGATATCATCATTCTGTCGCCGAAAAGCTGAGTGATAAGTTTTACATAAGGTGTTTCGCCGCATCCCGGGCATGCTCCTGAAAATTCCATCAATGGTCTCATGAATTGGCTTCCCTTGACAGTGTATTTATCCATTACATTTTCTTTATATTTAACTGTAGTAGCAAATTCCCAATTTTCAGATTCCATTTCCATTTCATGTTCAGCCGGCTTCATAATGAGTGCCTTTCCCTTGGCAGGACAGATGTCGGCGCAGTTAGCGCAGCCTGTGCAGTCCATTGGAGAAACCTGTATTCTCCAGTGGTAATTTTCAAGACCTTTGCCCATTGTTTTGGCTGTCTTGAACGTGTCAGGTTTTCTTGATTCTTCCTCATCATCGAGCAAAAATGGCCTTATGGTTGCATGAGGGCACACATATGAACATCTTCCGCACTGGATGCATTTATCAATCTGCCATTCAGGTATCATTGGAGCAATTCCGCGTTTTTCATAAGAAGTTGTACCGGAAGGGAATGTTCCGTCTTCCATGCCTGCAAATGCACTTACAGGAAGCTCATCACCTTCATCTCTTGTCATTGGTCTTTGAATATTTTTTACAAAGTCAGGCTCATCTTTTACAGGACAGTCTTCATCTTTTGAATCTGCCCATGAAGCAGGAACATCTACCTTGACTAGGGCGTCAATTGATTTATCCACTGCCTTCTGATTCATTTCAACTATATCAGAACCCTTTCGGCCGTACATGTCTTCAATGTTCTTTTTCAAATACTCAAGAGCCTGGTCAACGGGGATTACATTGGCAAGTTTAAAAAACACTGACTGCATAACCATGTTGATCCTGTTTCCAAGTCCAATTTTTGATGCTATGGCAAGGGCATCAATGATATAAAAATTGATATTGTTTTTTGCCATGAATCTTTTTATAGATGCCGGAAGCTTTTCATCAAGTTCATTTTCATTCCATGGGCAGTTAAGTGCAAATGTTCCTCCTTTTTTAAGTCCCTTCAACAAATCATAATGATATAGGAATGATTTGTTGTGACATGCAATATAATCCGCGTCAAAAACAAGGTAAGGGGAGCGGATGGGATTCTTGCCGAACCTTAAGTGAGAAGTAGTGGTTCCGCCAGATTTTTTGCTGTCATATGAAAAATATCCCTGAACATACAAATCAGTGTTGTCGCCGATTATTTTTATTGCAGTCTTGTTGGCTCCGACTGTTCCGTCAGAACCAAGCCCCCAGATTCTGCAGCTTATGGTTCCTTCAGGTGAAGTATCAACAATTTCAGTTTCAGGAAGGGAAGTGAACGATACATCATCCACGATTCCGATTGTGAATTTATCTTTTGGTTCGTTTTTCTTTAAGTTTTCAAATACTGCAATTATCTGGCTCGGCCTTGTGTCCTTTGAAGACAGACCATATCTTCCGCCCACGATTATTGGAGGATTATCATAATTTTGATATGACTTAACTACATCCAAGTACAATGGTTCACCAGTAGAACCGGGTTCCTTTGTTCTGTCAAGAACAGCAATTTTTTTAGCTGAAGAAGGTATTGCCTCAAGCAGATGCTTTTCAGAAAAAGGTCTGTACAGATGAACCTGAACAACACCTACCTTATCATTTCTTGTTCTTAAGTAATCAATTGTTTCTTTAATGGTATCGGTCACTGAACCCATGGCAACAATTACATATTCGGCATTTTTGTCTCCGTAATAATCAAACAGTTTGTATTTTCTTCCTGTTATCTCGCCAAGCTTATCCATGTATGTCTGAACAATTTCAGGTGTTGCTTCAAAAAATGGATTCTGACCTTCTCTTTGTTGAAAATAAATATCAGGATTCTGAGCAGTTCCTCTGGTCACAGGATGTTCAGGGTTTAGAGCTCTGTTTCTGAATTCTTCAATGGCCTTATAATCAACAAGTTTCTTAATATCTTCATAATCAATTTTTTCAACTTTCTGGATTTCGTGTGAAGTTCTGAAACCATCAAAAAAATGAATGAAGGGAAGTCTGGATTTGATTGCAGACAAATGAGATATAACTCCAAGGTCCATTGCTTCCTGCACGCTTGCAGAAGATAAAAGGGCAGCACCTGTCTGACGGCAGGCCATAACGTCCTGATGATCACCGTAAATTGAAAGAGCATGAGTAGCTACGGCTCTTGCTGAAACATGAAGAACTCCCGGAAGAAGTTCACCTGCCATCTTATAAAGGTTAGGGATCATTAAAAGAAGTCCCTGTGAAGCAGTGTAAGTGGAGGCAAGACTTCCTGCCTGAAGGGCTCCTCTCATGGTTCCCACGGCTCCGGCTTCAGACTGCATTTCAATTACTTTTACTTCCTGATCAAAAATATTTTTCATTCCATGTGATGACCATTCGTCAACTCCTTCGGCCATTGGCGTTGAAGGAGTAATAGGAAAGATTGAAGCCACTTCAGTTAAAGCATATGATGCATAAGCAGCGGCTTTATTTCCGTCCATTGATTCATATTTTTTCATGTACTTTCTCCTTATTACAAAATTTCAATTATAAAGTATCTTTTCCTGTAACAAAACAAATATTCCTAAAATAAATTAAGAATGAAGAATTAAGAGTTTAAAAAGCGATTAAGAATGAAGAATTAAGAGTTAAGAATTAATTGAAGGATTTGTGCATAGCACAAACCCTAATCTGTTTTAAATAAAAAAATGGATTTGCGCAATTTGCAAATCCATACCATAATTCTTCATTTTTCACTCTTAATTCTTAATTAAAAGCTTACTTCCGTCGTAATCAACTGTCATGTTTGTTCCGGGTTGAATGTCATGCTGTATTATCATCCTTGCAATCAATGTTTCAACATTTCTTTGAATGTACCTCTTAAGTGGTCTTGCACCGTATACGGGGTCATATCCCTGATTAACAATATATGATTTTGCCCTTTCAGTAAGGGAAACAGTAAGTTGCTTGTCTTTTAACCTTCTTTGAAGATCCTTGAACATCAAGTCTATTATTGAGAATATTTCATTTTTGGAAAGTGGCTTGTAAAATACAATCTCATCGAGCCTGTTTAAAAATTCAGGTCTGAACTGCCTTCTTAAGAGACTGTTTACTTCATCCTTGGCAGTTTCTGTAATTTCACCCTGTGAGCTTATTCCTTCCAATATATAATTAGAACCAAGGTTTGAAGTGAGTATTATTATTGTGTTTTTAAAATCAACAGTCCTTCCCTGAGAATCAGTAATTCTTCCGTCATCAAGAACCTGAAGTAAGATGTTGAACACTTCCGGATGAGCCTTTTCAACCTCATCAAAAAGCACAACCGAATAAGGCTTTCTTCTTACAGCTTCTGTAAGCTGTCCGCCTTCTTCATATCCAACGTATCCCGGAGGGGCACCTATGAGTCTTGAAACTGAGAATTTTTCCATGTATTCGCTCATGTCAATTCTTATTATGTTGTGCTCATCGTCAAACAATGATTCAGCCAGTGCCTTAGCCAGTTCTGTCTTGCCAACGCCTGTAGGTCCCAGGAACAAGAATGATCCTATTGGTCTGTCAGGGTCCTGAATGCCGGCTCTTGAACGTAAAATTGCTTCAGTTACCTTTTCAACAGCTTCGTTTTGGCCTATTACTCTCTGATGGAGAATTTCTTCAAGTCTCAGGAGTTTTTCACGTTCTCCTTCCATGAGCTTAGAAACTGGTATTCCTGTCCATCGTCCCACAATGCGTGCTATTTCTTCTTCTGTTACTTTGTCTCTTAATAGAGTAGTATCACTCTTGGATTTTTCAGCTATTTGTTCCTCGTCTTCAAGAGATTTCAAAAGAGTGGGGAGTTTGCCGTACTTTAGCTCAGCTGCCTTGTTGAGGTCGTAGTTTCTTTCTGCTCTTTCAATTTCAGCATTGACTTTTTCAATTTCTTCACGAAGCCCTTGAACCTTTGATATGGCATTTTTTTCGTTTTCCCATTTTGCTTTCATTTCCTTGAACTGGGATCTCATATCAGCCAGTTCCTTTTGAATTTCCTTGAGATGTTCGTCTGATAGCTTATCGTGTTCTTTTTTTAGAGCTGCTTCTTCTATTTCATGCTGCATTATTTTTCTTGATATTTCATCAAGCTCCGATGGCATGGAATCCATTTCAGTCCTTATCATAGCGCATGCTTCATCTATGAGGTCGATTGCCTTGTCAGGAAGGAAGCGGTCTGTTATGTATCTGCTTGAAAGAACAGCAGCAGCAATCAATGCCTGGTCCTGAATTTTAACACCGTGAAATACCTCGTATCTTTCCTTAAGGCCTCTTAAAATTGAAATTGTGTCTTCAACTGTAGGCTCGTCGACTAACACAGGCTGGAATCGTCTTTCAAGAGCAGCGTCTTTTTCTATGTACTGTCTGTATTCATTAAGCGTTGTTGCACCAATGCAGTGAAGTTCACCTCGTGCAAGCATTGGCTTAAGCATGTTGCCTGCATCCATGGCTCCTTCGGTTTTGCCTGCACCCACTATTGTGTGAAGCTCGTCAATAAATAAGATGATTCGTCCTTCACTTTTTTTTACTTCCTCAAGAACTGCCTTGAGTCTTTCTTCAAATTCGCCTCTGAACTTTGCACCGGCAATCAATGAACTCATGTCCAGGGAGAAAATCTTTCTTTCTTTCAGGTTATCAGGAACATCCCCGCGCACTATACGAATGGCAAGTCCTTCTGCAATGGCTGTTTTTCCTACACCAGGCTCACCTATGAGCACCGGGTTGTTTTTTGTTTTTCTGGATAAAATTCGGACTACATTTCGAATCTCAGAGTCACGTCCGATTACCGGGTCAAGCTTATTGTTTTTTGCAAGTTCAACCAGATCAGAGCCGTATTTTGCAAGGACATCATAGGTTGATTCAGGGGAGTCGCTTGTGACACGTGTGTTGCCTCTGACGGAAGACAGGGAAGTGAGAAATTTGTCCTTTGTCAGTCCAAATCCTGAATAAACCTTGCTTAAACTTTGCTTTGGATAATCAAGCATTGCAATCATAATGTGCTCAACTGAAACATAATCATCTTTCATTCTTTCTGCCTGATTTTCTGCTTCAGCCAGTATTTTGTCCACGTCAGGAGCTATGTAAATTTTTCCGCTTTCACGTCCGGGACCTGTGACTCTGGGCATAGCCTCCATAATACGTTTTACGCTGGATTTAAAGCTGTCTGTATCTATGTTCATTTTTGTAAGAAGCTGGACTATAAGTCCGTCTTCCTGGCTGGTGAGCGCATACAAAAGATGCTCCTGTTCAATCTGCATGTTTGAATTTTCTACTGCTTCCTTGTGAGCATCCTGGACAGCCTCCAATGACTTTTGAGTAAATTTTTGTGCATTCATTAAAATACCTCCTTATGCTTCATTTGCTTTTATTTTAAATCTTTATTATTAAAGGAAGATTAAATTTTTAAATAGATTATTAAAATTTTGAAAATCCAAAACCATAGACTTCCTGTACTGTTCTGACTATTACAAATACGCCCGGGTCAATGTGTTTAAGCTGGTTTTTTAGAACAAAATATTCTTTCCTGTCAAGAATTGTAACTATTATTTCCTTTTCGTCGCTGGTGTAGCCGCCTTCAGCCTTGTAGACTGTAACGCCTCTGTCAAGCTTGTCAAAAATGTACTGCTTGATTTCTTCATGCTTTTCTGAAATTATTACAACTTCATTCTTAACAGAGAATCCATCTATGAAGTAATTTACAACAAGACCGTTTATGAACCATCCGAAGGCTCCAACTGTTCCTGTCTTGATTCCATAAGTAAAAAATGCAGAAATGACTACAACAACATCTGCAGCCATTAAGCCTGTTCCCATGTTCATGTTGAAAAATTTATTGAATATTTTCGCAACAATGTCTGTGCCTCCTGTAGATGCATTTTGATTGAATACAATGGAAAGTCCCATTGCTGAAATAACAATTCCGCATAAAAGGTTTAAAAGTATTTCATCAGTGACAGGCTGAGTTGCAGGATGAACAACTTCCATTATGTACATAAAAAAGGAAAGAAAAAAAACTGAAAGAATAGTCTTGCCGCCAAACTCCTTTCCAAGAAAAATAAATCCTACTATTAATAATATAATGTTAAGTATGAAATTTATTAATGAAATGGGAATTGAAACGTAGTTGCTGAGCACTATAGATAAACCTGAAACTCCTCCTGTTGCCAGATTTTCCGGTACCATGAAATAATATACGCCAAATGCCACAATTAGCGTACCTAAGGCTATTAAAAAATACTCTTTTAACATTTGTTTGTTTACCATAAATGCCTCCCTGTGATAATATATTGATATTTTAATTCAATATTTTTTAATTATCAAGGAATATTATATATGTATTGTTAAAATATTACTTTTAATTAATTTGTCTTATTTGACATACAAAGACATATACTCATCACTTTTATATTTAAAAGTTTTTATTTAACTGTTATACATTTCACAAAGTGCGAAATCCGAAGATATTTGTGTTAAACGAAAGCTTTTGCTAGCAATATAAAGCAATAAATTATTCTTCACTTAAATATTGCCTAAACGTCGATAAATGTGAATGTTTTATATTTGCTGAACATATTAAAGGGTGATATAATGTCAAATGCTGTATAAATTTAAACAAGGAGTGATTTTTTGAACGAAATAATAAATCAAATAATCGAGATAGACTCTTTGGCTTTTGAGAACAAGACCAAGAACGAAAATTTTTTGCTCAAAAAAAAGCAAGAGTATGAAAGCACTCTTTCAAGTTATAAAAACGATAAACTTGAAGAGGCTAAGAAAAAAGCACAACAGTTGGCCGATGAAGCGGATGCGTACGTAGCTGAAACGGAAAAGACTGAAAAGGAAAGAATCATTAAAATATCTGCCGATATAGACAAAAACTATAAAAAAGCAGAAAAATCTTTGGTAGAAGAAATATTTAACAAGTTATTTGTACTGGAGGGATAGTATGAACCCTAACATGGCATACTATGCTATTCAAACCAAGATTATTTCCAAAAAGGGCCGTATATTGAAAGGTCTTGACTGGGAAAAATTATTGGATTGCAAGACGGTAGAACAATTAAAATCACTTTTGTTAGAAAACATGGAATTCGGCAGATTGCTGAATGAAGTAAAGAATGAAGAACTGAGCAGAGACAAGATGGAAGTATTGCTTGGAAAGTTTAAAACTCTTGAAACTGAAGATTTGCTCCATTATTTTTCCGGAAGTTACAAGGATTTCATTGAATCTTTGCTGCTGGAAGGCGAATTGCAGGATCTAAGCTTGATTTTAAGAAAAATCGCCAGAGAAGAGAGCTTAGAGGGAGTAGAAGCACGTTTTATTCATTCCGTCAATCATGAAACCCTGCCTTTTGATAAGCTCATGTCTTCAAAAAATGTAGCTCAATTTACTGAAAATCTCAAGGGCACACCTTATTATTCAGGCTTGAAAAACTTAACAAAAGATGATGCCATCAATCGTGAATTTCATATTGAAATGAAACTTTATGTGGAATTATATAAAAATTTAATGGAAGGTGCAAAGAAACTCGACAAGGAAGACATGGAAGCAGCTCTTGGAATTATTGGGCTTAAGATAGATCTTCTCAATGTACAGTGGATTTACAGGGCATTAAATTATTATAAAATTTCACCGGAAGAAATTTTAAACTACAGTCTGGTGGGTGGAAACTCAATAGACTACAAGAAATTAAAGAAGTTGTGCTACAGCAAGTCATTGGATGAATTCTTCTTATTGGTAAAATCATATTTGAAACTGGACATATTTGATGATATTGGTGTTTCAGGAATTGATTTATCGGTAAATGCATATTTGTATGAATATCTGAAAAAGAAAAAATTTCATAATATCGGTGCAGCTGTTTCATATATTTACCTGATTGGTATCATTGTTGATGATTTTACTACAATTGTTGAAGGTATAAAGTACAATGTACCAAAAGAAAAACTTAAAAGTTATCTTGCTTTTAAGATGTAAGGATGAAAGGAAGGGAGGAACTTAAAGGATGTCCATAGAAAAAATGGTTCTTTTAAAGGTTGTGGGTTCTACAGAAGACATGAATCCAATCGTAAAAGAACTTATATTAAACGAAAATGTGCATTTAAACTTAAATGTTGAAAACAGCAATGCATATGCAAACTACTATGTAATACACCAATATGAATCAGATATTCTTGGCTCGACAAGCCTGGGCCTGGAAAATTCCTGGGATAATGAAGATAAGCACCTGGACAGCATGGGTATTGTTCAAAATCTTGCAAAAGGAATGGGTGTTAAGTTAACAGTTGATAAAAACATTCTAAAGGAAAATTATAAAATTAAAGATGTTTACAACGAATTGACGGGCATTGACTCTTCACTGGGTGTAAAAGTAAAGGAAATAAACGACAAGAGAGAAATAATTAAGAAGCTTCAGGACTTCAGAGTAAAGGCTGACAGCATTACTGATAAAACTCTTGAACTTAGAAAACTTGAAGATTTGAATTATTTTGATTATGAAATAGGGATGCTTTCAAGGGAAAACAGGTGGCGTTTGAAGAAAAATTATGAAAATCTCAGTGCCATAGTAATGAAGATCGGTATTATCAATTCTTCAGATGAAGATATATACATGATTATGTATCCGAAACAATTCAAGGGAGAAACAGATAACCTATTAAAATCATTGAACTGGACCAGACTTGAAAGACCTGAAGGAATGACAGGAACAACTTTGGAAGTAATTAAACAGATTGATGAGCGCTTGAATAAACTCAATAATGAAATTGAAAGTCTTACAGCAGAAATTGAAGCTGAAAAGAAAACAAATTCAAGCACAATCAACAGACTTTACAATATT
>NZ_JAJUJR010000419.1 GCF_029265225.1 Sedimentibacter sp. | reverse complement strand
CAGAGGTGTCTTCACCACAAGTTAATAACAGGCTTCCATCGTCCCTGTCTTGCTGTAATTAATTCTTTATGATTACTCTTCCCCAAGCAATTTGTTTACATTAAAATTAACACAATAAAAATTATTTGTCAACAACAAAAACTTCGTTAATTAAGAATTAAGAATGAAGAATGAAAAATTAATTGTTGGAATTGCGCCGCCGCAATTCCTTCTTTTAATTCTTAATTCTTAACTCTTCATTCTTAATTTATTTTACTAGTTCATCGATGGTTCTAAATGTGTAGCCCAGCTCCTTCCACTTTGTGAGAAGTTCATCTAAAATTTCAGAATTTGTTTTTGAAGTGCTGTGCAAAAGAACAACTGCTCCTGGATGAATGCGTGGAATCAATTTTGCAAATGCTGTCTCCCTTGTTGGCTGCTTGTCATTGGACCAGTCCTGGTATGCAAGGCTCCAGAATATTGTTTTGTATCCCATCTCATTTGCCATCTTTAAATTTTCTTCATTGAATTTGCCCTGAGGAGGCCTGTAGTACTTAGGCATATCCTGTCCTGTTGTTTGTTTGTAAAGTTCCTCCAGTGAATTAAGTTCCTTTTTGAAAGATTCCACATCAGCAATTTTAGACATATCAGGATGATTGTAGGTGTGGTTTCCTACAATATGCCCTTCCTGAACCATCCTTTTCACCAGTTCAGGTTCCTTTTCAATATAATGTCCTACCAGGAAGAATGCAGCCTTAACATCATGCTTCTTCAGCGTATCAAGAATATCCAAGGTGTACCCGTTCTCATAGCCGGCATCAAATGTAAGATAAATGACCTTCTCGTCATTGTCTCCAACATAATATGCATCATATTTTTTAAGATAATCTCTTGTTTCATTGCCTATGGGAGTTGTGCCGCTTTCATTGAACTTAAGCCCCCAGTTTGATATTCCTGCCGATACGGACACAGAAAAATTACTTATTGTTTCATATGCAATTATAATTGTCAGCAGCAATACACAGCACAAAACAATTGCCAGATTCCTTTTTTTAATTCCTATTATCATATTTTCCACCCCTTTATTCATTTATATAAACAAATGGACAATATATGAATATAAAAAAAGGAATTATTTACAAAATTTATCTAAAAAAATAAAGCATGTACCTTTGACATACTGCTCTAAATGATTTATAATAATAAGTAAATGTTTTCAGTGCATTTGATTTAAAAAAACGGAGGAACTTATGCTAGAACATCTTATTTCAACACTAGTCCCTAATATTGCACACATATTGGAGTTAATCGGAGTATTTATAATAGTATATGCTGCCTTAAAAGCATTCATAAAATACGCTCTGAGATACTTCAACTTTTCGGATGAAACCGTAAAAATTGAATTTTCCCAGTCTCTTGCTATGGCTTTGGAATTTAAACTCGGTGCTGAGATTCTTAAGACCCTTGTTATAAGAACTATTGATGAGCTCATAATTCTTGCTTCAATAGTTATTTTAAGAGCAGCTCTCACATTGATTATTCATTGGGAAATAGAATCCGACTCTAAAAGAGCAAATCATTTCAAAGAAATGAAATTTGCACACAAAATAAAACAGGTAATTGAAAGAAATTCTCATGAAGAAACACCTGAAGATGAAAAAAACAGCCGCTAAGCGGCTGTTCTTTTATATTATGGTCTCTCTATCGGAGATACGAAGCAATTTTTTATGCTGTTGCTTTTTTCAAAACCGCTTCGATTTTATCAATTGACGGTACGCCTTCAAACAGCTTCTCACCATCAAGGAAGAACGCAGGTACATAATAGTAATCATGAGCACTTGCTATTTGAACATTTTTTGATTCCTCAACAAGCTCAATGTCAACATTTGAATAATTCGGATTTTTATTTTTAAGTTCCTCGATCATGTTGTAGGCACGTCTGCAGTGAGGACAATTTTCCAAATAAAACATAGTTAATTTCTTCATATACCCTCCAATGAACTATTTCAACATATTTTTCTTCTT
>NZ_JAJUJR010000269.1 GCF_029265225.1 Sedimentibacter sp. | reverse complement strand
GTTTATGAAGATTCAAGAACAAAGGAAAGAAATGAAAACAACATGTGTATCAGGCTTGATGAAGTTGTGAAAACAAAGGAAGATGTAATGGCACTTAATATTTCAACAGGTGATTTCATTTCTGTTGAACCGAAGTTTGTTGTGACCGAATCCGGATTCATAAAATCAAGATACATGGACGACAAGGCAGGAACAGCATGTGCCTTAAGCCTTATGGAAATTTTCAAAAGACTTGGCACAAAGCCAAAGAATAAAGTTAAAATAATTATTTCCACATATGAGGAAGTGGGACACGGCTGCTCAAGTATTCCTGATGACATAGATGAAATGATTGGAATAGACATGGGATGCGTGGGACTTGATCTGTCATGCACAGAACAGGAAGTTTCCATATGCGCCAAGGACAGCTCAGGACCCTATGACTATGAAATTACAGGACGTCTTATGGAACTGGCCAGGAAACACAACATAGGACATGCAGTGGACATATATCCAATGTACGGCTCTGATGTTTCTGCTTCCATGAAGGGCGGAAATGACATAAAGGGTGGACTCATCGGTCCGGGAGTTCATGCTTCCCACGGAATGGAAAGAACACACATAGACGGAATTGAAAATACAATAAAACTTATTTATGCGTATCTGACTGAATAAAATAAATTAAAGGATGATCTCAATTGGAAAATTTGATATTTTCATTGAACGTGGTGGCGCCTATATTTTTACTCATGTGCGTCGGTGCTTTCTTAAAAAAGGTAAAAATATTTGATGATGAATTTCTGGTAAAAGCAAACACATTTGCATTTCAGGTATTGTTTCCGGTTCTTCTTTTCAACAACATATACAAAAGCAAGGTATCAGGCGAAGTTAACATTAAGCTGATTATTTTTGCAATTGCAGTGGTGTTTATTATAATAGGAATAACATTGTTTGCAGTGCCTAAGTTTGAAAAGGACAACAAGAACAGGGGTATTATAATACAAGGTCTGTATAGAAGCAACTTTGTACTGTTTGGAGTATCATTGAGCAAGAACATTTTTGGAGATGCGGGACTTGCTGCCGTAACAACTCTTGTTGCCATAATAATACCCATTTACAATTTTATGGCAGTAATAATATTAGACATGTTTTCAAATGATAAGAGTGACATCAAAAAAAATATAATCAGCATTGTTAAAAACCCGCTGATTATAGGTTCCGTTCTTGGAATAATTGTTTCGGCTCTTGGAATTAAGCTACCTGTTTTTATAGAAAATACAATAGGCGACATGGCAGATATGGCAACACCTCTTGCACTTATGGCTCTTGGCGGGGACATTGAAATAAGTAATATCAGGAAGAATCTAAATTATATTTCTGTTGTGACCATAGGAAAGCTCCTGGTAATTCCGGCAGTTGTAATAGTCATCGCATATGTGTTTGGATTCAGAGGACCTGAACTGGGAGCACTGTTCAGCATGGTAGCACCATCTGTGGCTGTTTCAAGCTACACGATGGCTCAGCAATATGACTGCAACTACGAGCTTGCAGGACAGCTTGTGTTTGTATCCACAATGTTCAGTCCATTTACAATTTTTATATTTATTTTTGTATTAAAAACAGTGGGAGTATTTTAGGAGGAAGTATGGAAATTAAATCATATAAGAAAAATTTTGAACATTCGTACACATTTGGAATGTTTCCTACTGTGGAGCTGATTACATCAAGACCAAATGATGTGGTAAAGGTGCTTGTAAGTTCAAACTACAGGTCTGACAATTCCATGGACATATTTGAACTGTGCAAAAAATACAATATTAAGACGGAAGTCAACGACAAGGCAATCAATAAAATAAGCGACAAGGAAAACTGTTTTGTTGTGGGAGTGTTCAATAAATATGAATGCAGCCTTGACCGGGACAAATCACACATAGTGCTGGTGAATCCAAGCAACATGGGAAACATGGGAACAATAATAAGAACTCTGGTGGGTTTTGGTTTGAGTAATCTTGCAATTATAAGTCCGGGAGTTGATATATTCGATCCTAAAGTAATCAGGGCTTCAATGGGTGCCTTGTTCAAGCTTAATTTTAAATATTACGAAAATTTCAGCGATTACCAAGAAGCTTTTAATAATCATAATGTCTATACATTCATGCTGGACGGAGCTGTGTCCCTTAAAGAAGTAAAACATGATGAAGACAGATGTTTTTCATTGGTGTTCGGCAATGAAGCTACAGGACTTGACTCAAGCTTTTCCAAGGCTGGAACAAGTGTATTCATCAAACATACAGACCGGATTGATTCATTAAACCTTACTATTGCTGCAGGCATTGCAATGTATCATTTTTTAAGTTAAATTAATCTATTTATGTAAATGAGATAAGATAATAACATTTAGAGGTAAAATATTTAAAACCCTTTTGTAAATAATATATAGAGGCTGAAAGCCAAATATATCATTTCGAAGGGAAGAAATTATGAAAAATTTTAACTTTAATGACAACAAAAATAAAAACAACAATAACAATAACAATGAAAAACTGTTTAACTGGGAAGAACAGGCGAAGTTAGAAAGTCAGCAGAGTTTCAGGGAACAACAAAAGCAGATGAATGACAACTACAGAAATGAAAACAATGATAATTGTTGTAGCAACAAAAACGACAACAACTGTTTTGACAACAGAAATGATAACAACCGTTTAGATAACAGAAACGACAATAATCGTTTCGACAACAGAAATGATAACAATCGTCTGGACAACAGAAATGATGACAACAAATTTGACAACAAAGACAACAAAAAAATAAAAAGAGACAACAACGAAAATAACTTCAGATAATATTTGTTAATAAAAAACGAAACGGTCTATCCTTCAGTTTGATAATTTATTTATCAACGCCTGAAGAATCAGGCCGTTTTTTTATTTCAATTTTAATATATCTTCAGCCATTTTGCTGATACTTTCATTGTCAATAGAAGTGAATTCACGTTTGCTGACTTTGAAGTTTTTCTTCACAATTTTCATTACGAGTTGATCCACTAATTTGTAAGGCTTGACTTTCAGCCTGCCTCCGAAACATTGAATAGATACAGACTTATCCAACAGTTTTTTCGGAATATTATGAAGAAGGTATTGATTAATTTTTTCAGGAAACCCGCAGCATAAAAAAATTGCTGTATTTACTTTCATTAGTTTATCCAGGTTGTCCCCTATGAAATCCTTGGCTGCATTGTGAACATCGTTAAATCTAATACAACTTCCAATAATTACAGTATCATAATCGTCTATTGCTGGTTTTGTTCGTCTTAAGTTTACAATATCTGCACCGGGAAGCTTTTCTCCCAGCAATTCTGCACACATCTGGGTTGTATCATTGTTGCTTGCATACGCTATCAGTATTTTCATATCCTGCTCCAATTTATAAGATATTTAAATGATAATATTTTATTAGCGAAATGTCAAGCTCGTGCATTGTGATAAAACTAACATTAATAAAAATACAGTTTCATTTTCTCACAAAAGTAGTTTTTTTCACGATTATAAAACTATTGACACGTTTGAAATAGGGTATTATAATAATGCTGTCAAATGAAATAACACAATTTGATAATTGAAATTTGAACATAAAAAATTTATAAATATAATTTTGAGTGAAAAGCACAGGAGAGTCCCCAAGGGGCGCCGAAGAAGCAAATAACACTAGTCGAGTGTTACGAAACTTTCAGGCAAAAGGGCTGTGCTTGGACAAAACTCTGAATAGTACAGCTAAGACAGAGGTAATGACATCGTTGTTACCCCTGTCTTTTTTTATAAACTTAAATTATATTAAGGAGTGATAGAATGAAGAC
>NZ_JAJUJR010000087.1 GCF_029265225.1 Sedimentibacter sp. | reverse complement strand
ATTACGGACAAAACATTGGGCAGAATTTGTTTAAACAAAATTGACCATGTGGAATAGCCGGTGGCTTTTGCAGCCGATATGAAATCTATGGTCTTGATGTAAAGAACCTGCCCTCTCACCAGTCTGCACAGAGGAGGCCATCCTAAAAACCCCAGTACAAAGGTAACAGTCCAGATGCTTGGCCCTATAAGGCTTACCAAAACAAGTATTACCATAAAATACGGATATGACATGAAGACTTCAGTGATCCGCATGATTGCAGAGTCTGTCAATCCTCCGAAATAACCGGATACCAAACCCAGTGTTGTTCCGATTATCACATATATGGCAACGGAACCCATGCTGACAATCAGAGAAACCCTGGCTCCATATATGAGCCTGCTAAGCACGTCACGGCCCACTTCGTCTGTTCCCAAGAGAAAACTTTTGTCAGGAGCTGCTTCGAAGCCTCCGACAGTCTTGTTGGGAGGATACGGTGCTATGACTGGCGCAAGTATGGCTGCAGCAATGAGAAGTATAAAGAGCAGCAAGCTTATGACGCTGACTTTATTTCTCAAAAAACGTCCTGCAATTGTCTTGAAGTAGCTTTTTTCTCCATTGGCACCAATCTTGCCCGCATCTTCCTCATAATGTCGACAGTCATTAAATGATGCCAGTTTAAATCTTGAATCTAATTCCATGCTATCATCTCCTTTTGCCATTTATTAGTTGAACTTAATTCTTGGATCAACAACCGCATACATAATATCAACGAAAATATTTGCCAACAGCACAGCAACTGCAGATATCATGGTGATAGCCATCAATACTGGATAATCCCTGGAATTGATTGATGCCACCATCAGTGAACCAATACCAGGCCATTGGAAGATCTGTTCGGTTACAATGGCTCCTCCAACAATCTTTGGTATATCGGCACCTATTACGGTTATTATGGGAATGAGAGCATTCCTCACACCATGATTGCCTAAAATCTGCATAGGCTTCAGCCCTTTTGCCGTTGCTGTTCGAATATAGTTTTCGTTGTACACCTCTATCATGCTTGAGCGTGCATAGCGTATCATGTTGGCAGCAAACTGCGATGCAAGGACTATTACCGGTAAAATCAGGTGACGTATCTGGTCAGCAATTCCGCCGTCCACTCCCAGAAGCTTTGTTCCTCCCGTAGGAAGCAGTTTAAGCTTTACTGCAAAGACATATATCAGTCCCAATCCGAAGAAAAAACTCGGCAATGATATTCCGGTAAATGACATACCCGTAACAACATAATCAACGATGGAATTTTGTTTTTTTGCACTAAGTATTCCCATGGGTATGGCAAAAGCATATGCCACGACCAGCGAAAGAGACATGAGCAAAAGTGTAGGGCCTATTCTTTGAGCAAGGATTGTGGACACCGGGAGCCTGCTTGAAAATGAGAAGCCAAGATTGCCCTTAAGTATGTTCGTTATCCACTTTGCATACTGCACTGTAAGCGGGTCATTGAGTCCAAGTGCTTCTTTGGTTGCTTCTATCTGTTCAGCTGTCATGTCGGGAGAAACGTACAGGTCCACTGGATTTCCGGGAGCAAGATTTACAATCAAAAATGCTCCCACTGAGATCATGAACAAAACTGGTATAACAATCAGAAGTCTCCTTAAAATATATTTTTTCATCTAATCACCATCCTTATAAAAGATAATCTTCTGCCAAGGCCAAAAATGCTTCTCCGCTGCATATCATGGATGTTTCATCAACTTTGAACTTCGGGTGGTGATGGGGGTAATCGGCATTGATTTTATGGTTGCCTGCACCCACATAAAAGAATGCACCCGGTCTTTGTTTCAGATAGTAAGCAAAGTCTTCTCCGCCCATTGTTACTGTAAGCTCCGAAACATTGCTTTCGCCAAATTTGGAAAGAAGCATGTTTTTAAGCCTCTCTGTTTCTTTTGGAGTGTTTTCCACTGAAGGATAACCCCTGCGATATTCTATTTCTGCCTTTCCTCCGAAGGAATTGATAATTCCATCACTCATTCTTCTTATTTGTTCTTCCATGAAATCACGAACCTCGGAGTTTAAGGTACGAACCGTCCCATTTAAAAATGCGCTGTCAGCAAT
Organism: Sedimentibacter sp.; assembly: GCF_029265225.1. Taxonomy (GTDB): domain Bacteria; phylum Bacillota; class Clostridia; order Tissierellales; family Sedimentibacteraceae; genus Sedimentibacter. The sequence continues at coordinate 6,119 of NZ_JAJUJR010000087.1, read as the reverse complement.
GATGTTATCGGCAGCACCGCCTGCCTGGAATCCTGCAAATGTAAGGACAGCCGGCTTAAGAGGATCTATATAGCGGCTAACCAGTGACTGAAGCTGAGTAACAACATTGGCACCAATCAAAACAGGATCGATGGTCATGTGAGGCATTGCGCCATGCCCTCCTCTTCCTTTAATTTTTATGTTGAATGTGTCGGAGCAGGCAGATCCATAGTGACTGAAATAACCAATCTTTCCTGCTTCTACATCAGTCATGACATGAAGCCCGAATACATAATCCACTCCCTCAAGACAGCCTGCCTTCACCATGCTTTCTGCTCCTCCCGGAGGACATTCCTCAGCATTCTGAAACAGCAGCACAAGATTTCCATTTAATTCATCCCTGTTGTTCTGGAGCACCCTTGCCACACTGAGCAGAGTGGCTGTATGCACATCATGGCCGCATGCATGCATGATGCCCGAATTTTTTGAAGCAAACGGGACATCTGCCTCCTCCTGAAGCCTCAGTGCATCAATATCCGCCCTGAATGCTATTGTTGGTCCCGGTTTGGAACCATTTATTTTTGCAACCAGACCATATCCGTTGCCCACGTTGGTCCTTATATCTTCTATTTCGAACTCCCTCAGCTTGTTCTCAATAAACCTGGCAGTTTCCTTTTCTTCAAATGAAGGTTCCGGATATTGATGCAAATGCCTCCTCCATTGAACCGTATCATCATAATTCTTTTTTAAATCGTCAATCCATTTTTCGTAACCCATTTTAAGCTCCTTTATAATTGTTTTATTCTCAATAAATAAAGGCGCTATGAGAAGGTATCTTCTCCATAGCGCCTTTGCTATTAAAACATATTAATCAGTTATTGCAGCAGTCATTAAATCTTTTAACATAAAATTAATAAAGCGCTATAGGTGGGTATTCCCCTTCCTATAGCGCCTTTGCTACAATTTGTTCATCAATTTTTCTCATTATAGTTAGTAATTTGATCAATGTCAAGTACTTTTTTAAATCTTTTTTTAATTTGCCTCCGGCATGCCTGACCATGAATACAGATGCAAAAGGAGCAATTATGATATAACAGATTTTTAGCTCTGTCTTAATATAATAAATCACGCCTTAACATAATGTTCAGGCGTGTAAAAATCTAATTTTTAAATTTATTTTACTTAAGCTGAAAGCATCAACTTTTTATGGCGGAGAAAGGGGGATTCGAACCCCCGATACAGTTTCCCGTATACACGCTTTCCAGGCGTGCTCCTTAAACCACTCGGACATCTCTCCGCAATGCTTTACAGCAAAAGTAATTATAACTTATAATGTATCTTGTTGTCAATAAAATATTTATCTCTTTGTTCCGAAAAAGAACAAAGTTATTCCACCCTGGCCCAGGTGTGAACCTATGATAGGACCTATGTCGTTGATGATAATTTCTTTTACGCTGAAATTCTCTCTAACCATTTTAGCCAGATATTCTGCATCTTCCAGGCAGTCGCAGTGTCCGATGAATATGGTCTGTTCTTCTGGGTCCACACATGTTTCTGTCATTTTGTCAAGAAGTGCTCCCAGGGATTTCTTCCTTCCCCTTACATTGTCAACAGCCATAAGCAGTCCGTCATCGTCCACGTGAAGGATTGGCTTCACATTCAATGCAGTTCCTATGGTTGCTTTAACGGCGCTGATTCTGCCGCCTCTTTTCAGATGGTTCAAGTCATCAACTGTGAACCAGTGACATGTATGAGGTATTTTTTCAACTGTCCAGTCAAGAACCTGTTTCAATGTGTATCCGTCTCTTTTAAGCTTTGCAGCAGAATATACCAACAGCCCCTGTCCTATATTGGCGCTTTTGGTGTCCACGCATTTTATCACTGAGTCAGGATATTTTTCTTTAAGTTCTTCTGCAGCAATGAGAGATGCCTGATATGTACCGCTGAGTCCTGATGAAAAACCAAGATATAATATGTCGTTTCCTTTTTCCAGTTCCGGTGAAAAATGCTCTTCAAATGTTTTGGAATTAACCAGGGCAGTTGTTGAACGCTCACCTTTTTTCAGCCTGTCATAAAACACTTTTATATCCAGCTCCCTATGGTCGGGATAATCCACATAGCTTTCATTTTCAAAGCCAAATACCATTGGTATCACCTTAATGTCTAATTCTTCAATTATATTAATCGGAAGGTCTGCTGTTGATTCAGTAAAAATTACATAATTTCTCATGATTAATATCCCCTTCTGTTTATTTGCATTTTAATGTATCAGGATAATATTAGCATATTGTAAAAATCATTACAACAAATATTTAATTTACTCAGCATATAACTAAGTTCCGCTGAATCCGGCAGAGTACTTCCCGTGAATCAATGCAATGTTAATATGTTTTTATTTTAATGACAAAAGCTAAATTATGTTTCAGCCGCGTTTTTCGGGGTATCATTAAAATATAATTAATTAACAATACTTAATTAAATATAATATAGATAATTAAATACAGGAGGAAATAAATGAACAAAATAGGTATAATTTTAGGAAGCACAAAACCGGGACGCAACGGTGAAGCTGTTGCAAAGTGGGTTTATGATATAGCAAAAAAACGTGACGATGCTCAGTTTGAGCTGGTTGACATAAAAGATTATGACCTTCCACTTTATGATGAGCCCTACCCTGCAATGATGCAGCAGTACACAAAGGAACATACAAAGAGATGGTCTGAAAAAATCAAGGAATTTGACGGTTTCGTGTTTGTTACAGCCGAATACAACCACAGCATTCCTGGAGCTTTGAAAAATGCAATTGATTTTCTGTCAGTTGAGTGGAACAACAAGGCATGCGGAATCGTCAGCTACGGAAGCGCAGGCGGAGCAAGAGCTGCCGAACATTTAAGACAGGTTGCTGCTGAACTTCAAATGGCAGACGTAAGGGCTCAGGTAATGCTTTCATTATTCACAGACTTTGAGAACATGAGCGTGTTTAAACCAAATCCCCGCCATGAAAATTCAGTCAATGATGTTTTAAACCAGGTAATAGCATGGAGCGGTGCTTTAAAAACTTTAAGAAAATAACAATTCAGGCAGGCTTGAATCAAGCCTGCCTGTTGCTTTGAAAGCTCTTGTACAGATTAAAGAATTCATCTTTGTGCCTTATGACAGAATCCACAATGTCCGGGTCGAAATGGCTTCCTCTTTCACCTACTATGTAGCTGAAACTATCATCAAAAGAAAACTGTTTCTTATATGGCCTCTTGCTTGTCAGAGCATCAAAGACATCTGCAACTGCAACAATCCTTGCACTTAGCGGAATATGGCTTCCGAATTTTTTACCGGGGTATCCTGTTCCGTTCCATTTTTCGTGATGTCCTTCCACAATCTCAATGCCCATCTGAAACATGCTGTAGCTCAGCTTGGCTATGTTGCTTTCCGCGCTTCTTAAAACCTCGGCGCCGTAATTTACATGCTTTTTCATTTCATCATATTCTTCTGCCGTTAGTTTTCCTGGCTTAAGCAAAATACCATCCTTCACTCCAACCTTCCCTATGTCATGCATGGGACTGAAGCGTTCAATATTCTTTAAAAAAGATACATCAATGACATTTTCAAACAACTTGTCATCCATTAAAAATTCAGAAATTTTTAATGAGTAAGCAGTCATCCTGTCAAGATGATCTCCTGTATCCTCATCCCTTGCTTCAGCCATTTTTGTAAGGGCAAGCAAAGTACTGTAAAGCATTTCATCTATGAAAATATTTTTATTTAGGCTAATGGCAATACTGCTTGAAAGAGTTTCAAGAAATTCAATGTGTTCATCCTTGTATATGTTTTTTTCCGTGCTAGAAAAAAATATTATTCCTATGGGTCTGTCATTTATTTTTAAAGGAAGGGTAATTGAAGATTTAATTCCTGCCTCAAGCAGTATTCTGTTGTATTCCGTGTCCTTATTTTTTGTGTAGATTTTCAAATCATTGATTACTCTTGGTGTTCCGTTTTTCACTATGTTTTCAAGGCTTGTGCTGCTTATTTCCGCCTTTATTCCCATCATCCTTTTTGGAAGCTCGCTTAAAAATGGCGCCGATATGCCGTAGGAAGCTTCAAGCACTTTCCCCTCATCTTTAAGAAGGGCAATTCCAATGTGAGAGTATGGAATAAACTCAGAAAAATTCTTGTAAATATATCCAAGTATTCCATCAAAGGATATTTTACGGTTCATGTTTTCTATGAGCTCCACAAGCTTGTCAAATTTGCTGATATTCGCTTCAAGTTCCTTTATAACCGGTTTCAGTTCCTTTTTTACGCTCAGCGAACTGTCATTGCTTAGCTTTTCAATGCTTATTACATTGCTTATCAAATGGTTAATCGGTTCAGTTATGTATTTGTGCAATCTGTTCTCAGTCTTGTTCATAATTTTTGTCCTTTTGTTTAGTCAGCCAATTTATATATCGGCAATACTATGATAAATTTAATATAGCTTAATAATTTTATGTTATAATAAAATGCTATATTTACAGACATAAAGGAACAATTTAATAAAATTTACGTCTAGAAAAAAGAAAGGAATGTGCAGAATTCTTTGTACAAGGTGATTATATGAGCAAAATAAGAAATTTTATAAATACAACATCATCAAATTTAAAATCAACTGCAGCCAGATTCCCTGCAGCCATATTGTTTTTAGCTGCAGTAACATCAATTGTTTTTACTGAAATAGAAAGATCCTATGTTGATGACAACCTGCTTGCAAGAATTGCTTTTTCATGTGTATTCGGAGCATTCTTGTCAATTGGACTTCAGTTTGTGGTTGAACGATTCAGCAACTTAAAAAAATATTCACTGTTGCTCAACATATTTTCATTAGGTTCGGCAGCAGCTTATTATTTCTTCTTGACAAACGGAAGTATGTCTCAGTCAATGGTTGTGCATTTGTTTGTTATTGTCTTTGCTGTCTTTGCAGTTACACTTTACATTCCAACGGCTAAAAATAATATGAACTTTGGAAATGTCGCACTGGCTCATTTCAAATCAGCATTTATTTCAGTACTTTATGGAGTTGTATTGTACCTTGGCATTGCAGCAATTATTTCAGCAATAGACCTGCTTTTATTCAATCTGGACTATAAGGTTTATGCCCACAGCGCAAATATTGTATTTACATTTTTCCTTCCTGTGTATTATCTATCGCTTCTTCCGAAATTCAACTCTCAGGAAGAAGATGACATACGAAAAAGCGAAATTTCCTATGCTTATCCAAGGGTGCTGGAAATATTGGTTTCATACATTACAATTCCGCTGATTTCAATATTTTCAATAGTGCTGATAATTTACTTCATTAAGATATTGGCAACGAGGGTGTGGCCGGTTGGTCAGGTGGGACCAATGGTCCTTGGCTACTCAGCAGCAGTCTACATCATATATATACTTGGGTCAAATCTTACAAACCGTTTTGCATCATTGTTCAGAAAATTTTTCCCCTTTGTTCTGATTCCACTGGTTGCAATGCAGCTTGTATCTTCATATATAAGGATTGAAGCATACGGAATAACAGAATCAAGGTACTATGTTGTGCTCTTTGGAATATTTTCCATAGCAGGAGCAATAATGCTCATATTCAGCAAAAAGAAAAATCCAGGGGCCGTTGTTCTTCTTTCAGCTTGCTTTGCAATAATATCCATCATTCCTCCCGTGGATGCATTCACTGTTTCCATGAACTCGCAGAAATCACGTCTTGAGGAAATTCTTGCAAGAAATGAAATGCTTGAGAACAATAAAATAATTCCAAAATCAGAACTGACAGTGCAGGACAGACATGAAATCACAAGCATCACAGATTACATGTTCAGGATGGGATATCTTGAAGAAGTTGAATTTTTTCCGTCAGAATATGCAAAAGAAAACAGTTATTACGGAAACTTCGATAAAATTTATGGTTTTAACCCTCAGTACGGCACATATACACCTGAAGAAGAACCGCGTTTCATGTATGCCATGCTTGACGGCGAAAAACAAATGGATATTGAAGGATTTGACAAATTTATAAAGGTAAATATCTTTACAAGCACTAATAAATCAGACAAAATTGGGGATATTAATCTGGACGGGAAAAATTATACCATCAACCAGAAATTCACTGACGGCGAATT
>NZ_JAJUJR010000215.1 GCF_029265225.1 Sedimentibacter sp. | reverse complement strand
GTTTCAAACAAAGGAAATGAATGGTATGTTTCAGTTGGTGCACGCCCTGGAAAGGCAGTTTTGAAACAGTTCACATTAAGTGAAAAACCAAGCAAAGAAAAAATAGAAAAGGCTGTTGTAGATATAACCAAAACAATGTCATTCGGAACAAACATGAGAGGAAATATGAAGTACCGCAGACTTCTTGCTGACGTTCTTATAAAAAGAAACATTGAAGAAATAATAGGAGGAAATCATGCAGATTAATTTATGGATTAACAACAAAGAATTTAATGATGACATTGCACCTGATATGCTACTCCTTGAATTTGTAAGGTCCAAAGGTTTCTTAAGCGTGAAAAGAGGGTGTGAAACATCAAATTGCGGTTTGTGCACTGTCATGCTTGAAAATAATCCTATACTTTCCTGCTCAACTCTTGCAGTGCGCGCAAACGGAAAACACGTCACAACAATTGAAGGTCTTGAAAAGGAAGCCATGGAATTCGGAGGATTCTTAGCTGACGAAGGAGCCGAACAATGCGGATTCTGCAGCCCCGGATTCATAATGAACGTGCTTGCAATGAAAAATGAACTTAGAAATCCTTCAGAGGAAGAAATCAAAAAATATCTGGAAGGAAATCTATGCCGCTGTACCGGTTACATGGGACAGCTAAGAGCCATAAAGAAATATATAAGTGTAAAGGAGGGTACTCATGAAAATAGTTAACAAAGGCGTGAGAAAAAAGGATGCTTTAGCACTGGTTACAGGAAAACCCGTTTACACAGATGACATAGCACCAGAAAATTGCCTGATTGTAAAACTGCTGAGAAGTCCTCACGCTCATGCCCTGGTTGAGGAAATCAGCACAGACAGAGCAAAAAATGTGCCTGGCATAGAGTGCGTGCTCACATATGAGGATGTTCCAAAAACAAGGTTTACAACCGCCGGACAGACATACCCTGAATTCAGCCCCTACGACAGGGCAATTCTTGACAAACACATAAGATGCGTCGGTGATCCTGTTGCAATAATAGCAGGATGGGATGAAAAATCAGTTGACAAGGCACTTGGTTTGTTAAAGGTAAAATACCAGATACTTGAACCTCTTCTGGATTTCAGGAAAGCAAAGGACAACAAGATAATTGTTCATCCCGAAGAAGACTTCAAGGCTCTTGTTGATGTGGGTGCAGATAAAAATAGAAACATCTGTGCCTCAGAAGTGTTTGAGTTTGGAAATGTTGAAGAAGAATTAAAAAAATGTTCTCACATAATAGATGAAACTTATCACACAAAGGCAAATCATCAGACTGCAATGGAAACATTCAGGACATACACATATATGGATGCTTACGGCAGGCTTAACATTTTAAGTTCTACTCAGGTTCCTTTTCATATAAGGCGTATAATGGCAACAGCTCTTGACATTCCGAAATCAAAAATCCGTGTCATTAAGCCGAGAATTGGCGGAGGCTTTGGCTCTAAACAGTCTTCTGTCAGCGAAATGTTCCCTGCAGTTGTAACATGGATTACAGGAAAACCTGCAAAAATTATTTATACAAGAAAAGAAAGCCTCACAAACGGAAGCCCGAGACATGAAAGCGAAATAAGAATACGACTTGGAGCTGATGATGAAGGATTTATAAAGGCAATACACATGGATACATTGTGGAACGCCGGAGCTTACGGCGACCACGGACCAACAACAGTTGGTCTTGCAGGTCACAAGGCAATGACAATTTACAACAGCGCAGCAGCATACAAGTTCAATTACGACGTATTATACACAAACACCATGGGCGGAGGAGCATACAGAGGATATGGAGCAACTCAGGGATTCTTTGCACTTGAATCTGCCATAAACGAGCTGGCTGCAAGACTGAACATGGATCCTACAGAACTAAGAATGAAAAACATGCTCACTCAGTCACAGGTTGGAAATACAATGCCCACATACTACAATGAAGAACTCAGAAGCTGCACATTAGACAAGTGTCTAATAAGGGCAAAGGAAATGATAGGCTGGGATGAAAAATATCCATGCAGAGACATGGGAAACGGCAAGGTAAGGTCCGTTGGAGTTGCTGTGTGCATGCAGGGCTCAGGAATTTCAAACGTTGATGTTGGAGCAGTTGAAGTGAGACTCAACGATGACGGCTTCTACACATTAATGATTGGAGCAACTGACATGGGAACGGGCTGCGACACCATTCTTTCACAGATAGCTGCAGAATGCCTTGAATGTGAACTGGACAACATTGCCGTTAACGGAGTTGATACAGACGTGTCTCCATACGACACAGGTTCCTATGCTTCAAGCACAACTTACATTACAGGAATGGCTGTTGTCAAAGCATGCGAAACCCTAAAAAAGAAAATACTTGATGAAGGAGCTCGCCTTCTTGGACTTAATGCTGAAGACGTTGAATTTGACGGCAAGGAAGTTTTCTCCCTGAAGGAAAATAAGAGTATTTCATTAAAAGACATAGGAAATAACAGCCTTGTTGGATTCAACAATTATCTGACTGCCTCAGCATCAAATTATTCTCCTGTATCGCCTCCTCCATTCATGGCAGGAATTGCAGAAATCGAACTTGACAAGCTCACAGGCAAGGTTGAATTAATTGACTATGCAGCTGTTGTTGACTGCGGAACTCCCATCAATCCGAATCTTGCAAGAGTTCAGACAGAAGGCGGCTTGGTTCAGGGAATAGGAATGACGCTGTTTGAAGATATCATTTACGATGAAAATGGACGAATGATGAACGATTCGTTCATGCAGTACAAAATTCCATCAAGAATAGACGCAGGCAACATCAGAGTTGAATTTGAATCAAGCTATGAACCCACAGGCCCATTCGGGGCAAAATCCATAGGAGAAGTAGTTATAAACACTCCTGCTCCTGCAATTGCAAATGCCATTTACAATGCAACAGGATTGAATTTCAGAGAACTTCCCATAACTGCTGAAAAAATTGCAATGAAAATATATGAAAGCAAATAAAAATGAACCCATCAGGATTTGAGTATCCTGATGGGTTCATTTTTTCATTAAATCCCTTTAATTCTCTTTAATATCATCACGGCTTCTAAAACTCCTCCGCCTATGGCTCTTGCCTTGTCTGAAATTGAAAAGCAATTTTCAAGCTGATCCACTCTTGGGTCCACATCTCCAACCTTGAAATTTTCAGTGACATGTGTGTTGTCTCTTAAAATTCCTCTGAGTATGCCGTCAATTTTTGCTTTTACTTCCTTACCGTCAACTGTGGCTACAGTTTCTCCGCACTTAATTATATCCCCGATGTTATGTGTTGTCCTGAACGTTCCTTTGCACGGTGAATAAATTACCCGTTCCCATGTGAATCCATCTATGTTTCCGGGAGTCTTTGTGTTTGGATCTGCTTCCCCTTCAAAAATAATCCTTCCAAGATTGTGTCCCCTGTTGCTTTCAATTACAGCATCAACATCTTTTCCTGCACAAAATCCAGGGCCCACGGCAACTGTTATGGTGGCACGTTCCATTCTCATTCCGGTATTTTTTTTTGCTATTATTGAATCGACTACAACATCCGGTTTCAATTCTTTTATATAATGTCCTTCAGGATCAACAGCTATTGGAATCTGGTCCTTTTCCCATGCATTATAAATTTCATCCGCATTTTCAGCCAATATGCACACAGTATCCTCAAGAACCATTTTTTTGTTGTATACTGCTTCTGAAAAACAAACCTCCCTCCTTATGGAAGTAGGCTGTTTTGTTTCAAGTATAAGCACCCTGAAACCTGATCTGTGAAGTTTCTGCACCACACCTGAAGCAATGTCTCCTCCGCCTCTTACCAGGACAACATTCCCTTTCATCTTTCCACCCTCTTATTGACATTTTCATAATCTTCCATGGTGTCAATGTCCATGAATTCTTGTTCATTGTCTATGTCTGCAAATATTATTTTTTCCTTATTTTTTATCATGACAGTCTTTCCGCCATTGTCTCCACTAAGCATTAATAGTTCTTCCCTGAGCACATGGGGAAAAATTACCGGATTTCCCGTTTTATTACCGCACCTGGGCACTATAATGCTTCCTGGATTTTTTTCAAAGCTTTCAAGCATGAAATTCACGGTTTCAACAGATAAAAAAGGCTGGTCTGCCACAAAAAACATGTAGCCGTCAGCAATACTAGATTTTTCCATGCCAAGGATTATTGAGCGGCTTTGTCCTTTTTCGGATTCTGTGTTTTTCACCGCATTAAATCCATATTTCTTTGATTTCTGCAATATTTCTTCGTCCTTCGCCACAACCGTTCTTTCAAAAAAATTGCATTTAACGATTGTATCAAGAATGTATTCGTAAATATGCCTGTCTTTTATTTTCATGAGGAGTTTATCTCTGTTCATCCTTTTTGACATACCTGATGCCATAACTATTGCGTTAACATTCATAATAAACTCCTTCTTTTAATGAACCCGTGCAAATTTTAAAATCAAACGGATTCCCTGCAACATTTGCTTTCAGGTATTCTGCCAGATCCCAAGCCTTTTTCAGATGCTGGCAGCC
>NZ_JAJUJR010000086.1 GCF_029265225.1 Sedimentibacter sp. | reverse complement strand
TTGAAAAGTTAATGTCAAAGGATGCTGTTATGGAAATGCCTAAGGTTGCTGGATCAGAAGACTTTTCTGAATTCCTTGAGAAAGTTCCCGGCACTTTTGTAATAGTTGGAACTGCCAACGAGGCAAAGGGAACATGTTATGCAAATCACCATCCGCAGTTTGACATTGACGAGGATATGCTTGAATACGGTGCTGCACTTCATGCTCAGTATACAGTTGATTTTTTAAATGAAGAATAGATAACACAAAAATGTAGGGGAGGACCTCGTGTCCTCCCGAAAATAACAAAATTATTGAATTAATAACTCGGGCGGATACAAGATCCGCCCCTACAATCTGTGAAAAATAGTCTGAGCAATAATTTAAAAAGTTATTGCTTTTTTATTTATGAAAATTATTTGCTTACTTTGAGCCATTCTATTGCTGTGTTTGCATAAACAGCTGAACCTATGTAAAAAACATCTTCGCTGAAGTCTACTTTCGGATGGTGCTGAGGATACGGGAATCCTTGTTCGGGAGAACCGCCGCCCAATGCCATCATCACTGAAGGAACTTTTTCACTTATGTAGCCGAAGTCTTCAGAGCCTGTCATTTTTCCTCCGGGAAATGCCTTTTCAAATCCCTGGGTGTTTTCTTCGCCCAGCAATTCGTTATTGAACTTTACTACATGTTTGTAGAGATCTGGGTCATTGTACACTGAAGGACATTTAATCCTGTATTCAACTTCTGCTTCTGCTCTGAATGTTGCAGCAACCCCTTTTGCCACTTCAACAACTCTTGTTTTCATGAGTTCTCTGTCATTGCTGCTGAATGCTCGTATACTTCCTTCCATAAAGGCAGTGTCAGGAATTATGTTTGAAGCATTACCTCCATGCATTTGTCCCACTGTTATTACTGCGGTGTTGGATGGCGCAATTTCTCTTGCTATTATTTCCTGAAGTGCCGTATGTATGTGAGCCATTACATTAAGAGGGTCTACACAGTCCTGCGGCATAGCTCCGTGGCCGCCCTTTCCTTTTATTTCTATATGGAACATGTCTCCGGATGATGTGAAGTAACCTGCGTTTGGAATAATCAGTGTTCCGGCAGGAATGGGCATTCCTGAAAATATATGAATCATAATTGCTGCGTCAACTTTAGGATTCTCGAGAACTCCCGCCTCTACCATGGCTTTTGCTCCTGAAAGTTGTTCTTCAGCAGGCTGGAACATCAATTTAACCGTACCTTCAATTTCATCCTCGTGATTTTTAAGAATTTGAGCAGCTCCCAAAAGCATTGCAGCGTGGGTGTCGTGTCCGCATGCATGCATGTTTTTGGTAATGGATTTAAATTCAAGTCCGTTTTCTTCAACTATGGGCAGAGCATCCATGTCTGCTCTTAACAATATAGTCTTGCCTTCCTTTTTGCCGCCTGCCAGTGCAACAACAGCAGAATCCGTTATGACCTGAGGTTCATAGCCCATTGCTTTAAGCCTTTCAATCACATAAGCTGTGGTAACCGGCAAGTCCATTCCAAGCTCAGCGTTCTGGTGTATGTACCTTCTGTCCTTTACTATGGAATCCTGCAGAGTTTTTGCTTCTTCTAAAATACTAATCATATTTTCACCCCTATATTTTAATTTTCTGAAATTAATTATATATCAATGATTTTTAGAAGTCAAAAATATTTATACAAATGTATATTTAAATAACAGTTACGGATTGCATCTGCCGCATGGGGTGTAGTCTTGGTCCGTGGCAGCCTGCCTTGTTGTGAAAAATATCTTGTTTGATTCCTTCATGTCAGCAACAGAGCTGCAGTCAGGATTGTGGAAAACAAGGGAATTCTTGTTTCCAACATAATTTGTTTCGGAAATTGCTGAAGGTTCTTTGTCTTCAGAAGCGTTTTGAACCGGCGGGGTGTTTAAAATCTCAAGAGGTGCCAACGGAATTTCTATGGCTTCATCGCTTTCTATTGAGATGTTCTGCCCATCGGATAGGATCACTATTGTTCCCAGTTCATCAGTCCTGTAAATTTCAGAGCCTATGTCTGTAAGCCTGTTCAGCGTTTCTATGTGCGGGTGTCCGTAGCTGTTGTCTTCACCGCATGATATGATGGAATATTCGGGAGTGACAGCCTGGAGAAAATCCCTGCTTGAGCTTGTTCTTCCTCCATGGTGACCTACTTTCAAAACATCTGAATCAAGATTGAAACCTCCCCCAAGCATTTCCAGTTCAGATACACTTTCAGCATCTCCTGTGAATAAAAATGATGTGTCTGAATATTCAAGTCTTGCAGCTGCAGAATATTCATTGAGTTCTGAATAGTACATGCTCTTTGGGGATAAAAGCTGAAATTTTAGGTCAGGACTGTCTATTATTTTTAATCCGGGTTCAGCATATATTATTTCAATACCTTTATTTTCGATTGCAAGCATTGTGCTCTCATATAAATTTGAGTCGGATGAAACATCAGGCATGTATACTTTTTCAACTGCAAAGCTGGTTATGATTTCCTTGGCAGAACCAATGTGATCTTCATGGGGATGGGTTAAAATAAGGTATTCTATGTCATCAACATTCTGATTTTTCAGGTAGCTTGTTATATAGCTGCCATCGCCATAATTTCCTGCATCTATAAGTACTTCTTCACCGTTTGGCAGCTGTATGAGCGTGCAGTCTGCCTGCCCCACATCAAGGAAGTGAACAATAAGTTCGGAAGTATTGTCTGATGAATTGTCTGTGCCTTGACCTGAGGAACTAATCTGTTCATCCTGACTGCCTTCACTTTTTTGTTCAGGAGGCATAGTTGTAATTTCAGTGACTGCATTTGCTCCGCAGGCTGAAGAAATAAATGCCAGCATAATTGCAAGTACTAAAATCAATATATTTCTTTTATTACTTTTCATAAAATCATCCTCTTTCCTGTTTTATACTATTTTATGTAATGTTTTATTGTGCGATGAGTACAATAACAATAAAAACCGGTCAACCGGTTTTTGAAAGAGCAAATTGCTTCTTAACATTAATCACTTATTATATCATATTCTGTGAAGATTTTGAACTGTTTTATGCTGCAATAAAAAGTTGACAATATAAATTCTTATGATGTAAAACAAGTATAATGAAATGAATATTCTCAGAATCTGGTGCAAGAATAATATAATTATGAAGGAGATTATAATGAACTATGTAGTCTTTGATCTGGAATTTAATCAGAATATATCGGCCATGACAAACAGGGATAAAGAGAAGGTCTATCCTTTTGAAATAATTCAGATAGGAGCCGTTAAGCTCGACGAATGCCTGAACGCTGTTGGTACATTCAACCGTCTTGTGAAGCCTGTGATTTATTCGAGCATTCTTCCTTTCATAACAAAGCTGACAGGCATCGAAACAGAGCAGCTTATGGACAAGGAAACATTTCCTGTTGTTTTCGGGGAATTTATGGATTTCATCGGAAGTGACGGGATTCTCTGCGTGTGGGGTATGTCCGACATGAAGGAACTGTTCAGGAATTCATCATACCATGGTCTTGATTTGAAGCTTTTGCCGAAAAAATTCATAAATGTTCAGCATTGCGCTACTATGTATTTCAATTTTCCGCAGAAAAATCCCATGAGGCTACAGCATGTGGTTGAACTCATGGATATTCCTGTTTCTTCTGATTTTCACGATGCACTTAACGATGCATACTACACAACAGAAATTTTTAAAAAGTTATACAATTCATCAGTTGAAATAAAAGAATACGATCCTAACTATGTGAAACCAAGAATAAGTCATCCCAGGAAAAAAATCGACACGGAAGGATTGATTCAGCAGTTTGAAAAAATGTACGATCGTGAAATGACAACTGAAGAAAAATCAATCATTATCCTGTCTTATAAAATGGGGAAGACCGGGCAATTTTTGAAATGAGGGTCAAAATAATGTTTTATATTTTTGGTAGTGGGTATTATTTAAATAATCTATATACTTTGGAGGGAATATGTCAAAACTTTTTGCAAGCTATATTTTAAAGGATCTGGAATTGAAAAACAGAATCATAATGTCTCCCATGTGCATGTATTCTGCAGGTGATGACGGAAAAGTCACTGACTGGCACATAATACATTACGCTTCAAGGGCAGTGGGAGGAGTTGGACTTATAATACAGGAAGCAACTGCGGTTGAATCAATAGGAAGAATATCATCCAATGATTTGGGCATATGGGATGATTCTCAAATAGATGGACTTAAAAAAATAGTTGACACAGTAAAATCAAGCGGAGCAAAAATCGGAATTCAGTTAGGCCATGCAGGCAGAAAATGTGAAGCTGAAAGCGAAAAAATCATTGCTCCAAGCTCAATAGCATTCAGTGAAGAATACAGGGTTCCTGATGAAATGACAAAGGAAGACATCAAGACAGTAGTCGAAGCATTCAAGGCTGCAGCCCAAAGGGCTAAACAGGCAGGTTATGACATACTGGAAATTCATGGGGCTCACGGTTATCTTATAAATCAGTTCCTGTCTCCTGCTGCCAACAAGAGGGAAGACGAATACGGAGGTTCTCCGGAAAACAGGGCGAGGATTTTAAAAGAAATAATCCGCGCTGTCCGCGAAGTGTGGCCTGAAGAAAAGCCTCTCATGCTAAGGGTCACTGCCGAGGATTATGTTGACGGAGGAAATCATCCTGAGGACCTGGCTGTTTTAATCAACCTGGTCAAGGAATACGGACTTGATTTAATCGATGTGAGTTCAGGAGGAGTTGTGAGTGCAGCTCCAAAAGTATTCCAGGGATACCAGGTGAAATTTGCCGAGGTCATAAAAGAAAAAACGGGACTTCCTGTAGTGGCAGGAGGGCTTATAATAGATCCTAACATGGCAGAGGAAATTCTTCAGAACAACAGGGCCGACATGGTTTTCATCTGAAGAGCCCTTTTAAGAAACCCATACTGGCCGCTGCAGGCAGACTATGAGCTCAGCAATGAAACAAACTGGCCGGTTCAGTATGAAAGAGG
Organism: Sedimentibacter sp.; assembly: GCF_029265225.1. Classification (GTDB taxonomy): domain Bacteria; phylum Bacillota; class Clostridia; order Tissierellales; family Sedimentibacteraceae; genus Sedimentibacter. Next base: position 3,319 of record NZ_JAJUJR010000086.1, on the reverse strand, counting down.
AAGATTAAGAAAAAGATAGTCGAATACCTGACGTGATTTTTTACTCCTGCTGCATGAAGTTTAGAAATAATTACTAATTATGTAGCTTAAGCCTTTCAATCAAGCTGTTGCAATGCATGGATGTTGTGAATTTTAAGACGTTATATAAAATATATAATTTTTAATAAAAAAACATTTACAAAATTCATTGTTTGTAGTAAAATCAATAAAATTTGTTTTATAATCAAACAAAAAATTAAATTGGAGGTTGCTTATGGCATTTTTAGAAAAGTTGGTCGGGTGGCTTTGGGGTATTCCACTCATTGTCCTGATTTTAGGCACAGGCATTTATTTTACTCTTGCAACAGGATTTTTTCAGTTTACTAAATTCGGCATGATTTTAAAGAAAACATTCGGTTCTTTGTTCAAAAAGGGTGAAGATGAAGGCAAGGAAGGAGTTCTTTCTCCATTTGAAGCTGTATCAACTGCCATAGGCGGTACAGTAGGAGTAGGAAACATCGGCGGTGTTGCTACGGCAATTGCTTTTGGTGGTCCGGGAGCAGTTTTCTGGATGTGGATTGCTGCACTTGTTGGTATGATTATTAAAATGGCAGAGGTTACCCTCGCTGTTTATTACAGAGAAAAAGATGAAGAAGGGAATCCTTACGGCGGCCCTACTTACTACATGGAAAAGGGATTAGGACAAGAAAAGGGATTCAAAGGATGGCCTGTATTGGCATTCATTTTTGGCGGCGGCTTGTTCTCAACATTTTTCCTGACTCTGCAGAACTATACAGTTTCTGAAGCCGTAGGAGCTACATTTGGAATTCCGCTTCTTTGGGTTTCCATAGCATACATTATATTGACTTATGTGATTATTGCAGGCGGAATTGTAAGCATAGGCAAAATTGCCACTAAACTTGTTCCTTTCATGACATTGTTCTACATTTTAACCGGACTATTTATTATTGTAAAAAATATCGGATTTTTACCAAGCGCATTGGCTCAGATATTCACAGGAGCATTCAGCGGAACAGCAGCTGTAGGCGGATTCGCAGGAGCTGCATTTGCAAAGGCTCTTCAGATGGGTATGGCCAGAAGCGTATATTCAAATGAAGCAGGCTGGGGTACTTCTCCTATGATTCACTCTACTGCAAGAGTCGACCATCCTGTAAAACAAGGTTTATGGGGAGTGTTCGAAGTATTCGTGGACACTGTACTTGTTTGTACTGTAACAGCACTCGTTATAGTTCTCACGGGAGCATGGACTTCCGGAGCATCAGGTGCTACTTTGACACTGGATGCCTTTGAAATGGAAATAGGAACAATAGGCAGATATATAATTGCATCTTCTGTATTCCTTTTTGCTTTGACAACATCAACAGGCTGGTACACATATTATGAAATACTTTTAAGACACATGTTCAGAAAGAATATTGAAGTAAAAGACAATATTCTTAAGGTTTACAAGTGGATATATCCAATCCCAGGAATATCAATGGTTCTTTTGGCAGTATATGCCGAGGTTCCGGGAACCATACTCTGGCTGTTTGCAGACTTGACATCAGCTCTTCCTACATTTGTAAACGTGCTTGCAATTTTGATTTTAAGCCCTACATTTGTTAAACTTGTTAAGGACTACAGGGGAAGATGCCTTGGTGAAGGTTCATATGACGAGAATTTCAAAGTATTTTATGAAGACAATGAAAAATAATATTATATGAAATAATGCCCCGGTAACCGGGGCTTTATTATTGCCCGGGCTGTGTGAAAAGTCTTCATACGCTCAAATATAATTGAAATGTTGGAAAATAAATTATATAATAAAATATATAATTTTCATAATTCGATTTGCGGGGTGGACATGGAAAAAAGCGAAAGAGAAATTTTAACTGATAATATTAAATATTTATATAAGTCGAAAATTACCATGCAGGCAGTTTCAGTTTGTCTGTTCATATTAAGCCTGTTTTTGCTGAGATACACCAACTTTCACATTTTTCATATTTCTGTGGAAATTTTCGCATCAATAATTTCTTTCTGCATAATTATTGTTGCTGTAAATACATATCAAATTTCAAAAAATGATTTTTTTATGTTTTTGGGAATAGGGTTTTTGTGTGTAGGGGCTCTGGATTTGTTACATACTTTTACATACAGAGATTTAAACATTTTTTCTAATGCAACTGCAACCATGCCTGCACAGTTTTGGATGTCTGCAAGAGCCGTTGAGCTTTTTACAATACTTTTGTCAACCAGATATATAAACAAAAAAATAAGCAGGACAGATTATGTCATGATTGCCGCAGCGTATATCGTCTGGTTTATTTTTACATTGGCTGCAATAATGAAATTTAATATTTTTCCGGTAATGAAAATTCAGGGGCAAGGTCTCACGGACATTAAAGTATTGCTTGAATACATAATTTCAGCGGGATTTATAGCAAGCTTCGCATTGTTTTACATGGAAAGCAGCCATATGGACAAAACGTTGTTCGTGTATATTGGAATTTCAGTTCTATTAAAGGTGCCACAGGGCATATGTTTTACAATGTATGCTGAAAATACAGATATTGCATTTTTTATTGGGCATATTTTAAAAATAATTTCTTATTATTTCATGTACAAGGCAATTGTAGTCAACGGCCTCAGGCGCCCATTGGACATGCTGATTACTGATCTTGACATTGCAGACAGTTCACTCAGGGAAAAGGAAAGACAACGAAAGGTACTGGAAGAGGCTGTTCTTAACAATGAACACTGCTACGACCTCATAATCAACCATTCAGATGACGGAATAATAATTATTAAGGAAGACAGGCTTATTTTTGCAAATTCGACTGCCGCAAAGCTTTTTGGAGCCCAGGAAGTTTCACAACTCATAGGTATGTCCTATTATGATTTTATGGATGATAAACTAAAGGAAAATGTAAAACACAGGCTTAGAAACATTTTAATGAGCAAGGACATGATTCCTTTTGAGGAAGTCAGCCTCAGGAGGCTTGATGGAAGCGTAACATACTTGGAAAGTTCCCTGAATTATTTTGTATACAGGGAGGAACCTGCAGTCTTAACCATACTGAGAGATATAGGTCCTCAAAAAGAAATTACAAATCTTAAGCACGATATAGCGGAAAGTGAAAAAAGGCTGAGCCAGTCCCAGGAATACAACAAAATGCTGACGGAGTTTTTCGCAAACATTTCTCATGAACTGAAAACTCCTCTTACAATACTTTTAGGAACAATTCAGCTTATATCCATGCTTAAAAAAGAAGAACACCAGGGAATTGAAAAAGACAGGCTAAGCTCATATGTGGGTATAATGAAACAAAACACTTAC
>NZ_JAJUJR010000371.1 GCF_029265225.1 Sedimentibacter sp. | reverse complement strand
ATTAATCTTGCCTGTATGATATGCTGAGTAACATCATATCAAATTATTGACAAACCTAATTTTCTGCAAATTGTATGGGCGGATCATTGTGCCTGCCCACGGGAGCGATTTCGCAAATTGTAGGGGCTGGCCTTGTGCCAGCCCGGTGTTTTAATTTATAAATCACATTATCCCCTTGTAAAACTTCCATTCCAAAATTCTTAAAACTGATTCATTTATTCTTTCAAGCGTTATTTCACCGTTTGTAACGGATTCCAGCAATGAATTGTAGCTTTTTTCATAGTCTGTAACTATAAGCATGTCATTTCCTGCAAGAACTGCTGTTGCTTCTGTTGATTTTTCAAGAGTAAGCTCTGAAACAGCTCCCATGGACAAATCATCAGTCATTATTATTCCCGTGAATTCCATTTCGTTTCTTAAAATATGTATGACCTTGCTCGATAAGGATGCAGGCAAGGTTGGATCAATTGCTTCAACAACGTTGTGTGAAACAAGGATGCTTTCGGCTCCTGCCTTTATGCCTTCTTCAAATGGGATAAAGTCTCTTTCTTCAAATGTGCTGTAGGGTCTTTTGTCATATGCAGAACCCGTATGGGTGTCTGAATTGCTGCCATAGCCTGGGAAATGCTTCAATGTTGCTGACATGTTGTTCCTTTTCATGATTTCCACAACAGTTTTCACATAAAGACCTGTTTCTTCCGGCGATTTTCCGTAAGCTCTCTGGTTTATGAAATCAGAAACGTCAGTTGAAACATCAGCAACTGGACCAAGATTAAGGTTTATTCCCAAATCAGCAAGCAAGATTGATTTTTTAGCCGCATCTTTTTTTATTTCATCAAATCCACCTATTTCATACAATTCCTGAGGCGATTTGAAACGCTCATCTGCAAGCAGGGGATTGGAACTGATTCTCACAACAGTTCCACCTTCTTCATCTACACCTATAATCATGGAAATGCTGCTTTTTTCCTGATAACTTTTGATATTATCAATTACTTCTGCCCTTGTCTTTCCTTCAAAGTCTCTTCCAAACAATATGAATCCTCCGGGTTTCAAAGACATGAACAACTCAAGCTGTTCTTCCTCGGGGCACCTTACAAGAAACATCTGTCCGATTTTTTCTTCAAGAGTCATTTTATCCAGGTAATCCTGGGCTTCTTTTTTATATTCATGAAAAAGACTTGTATCTTCTACCTCAGGTATCTCAACGGGTTCCGAGGGCTCAGTATCTTCTATTGGTGGCGGTGCCGGGGTGTTGTTTTGATCATCTCTTGGGATTTCTCTTATGAGGGAACATCCTGAAAGGACGAATATGGATAATAAACAAATAATAATTTTTTTCACTTTCTGTCTCCTTGATTGTTGTCTTATTAATATTAACAAATATCAAATAATTAGACGAGCAATTTTAAAAATTTGTTCATTGATATTGTAATGTTAATAAATTGACTTGACTAGAAAATAATGCTATAATTACAATCATTAAAAAGCAGGTGATATTATGGAATTGGTGAATGAACCTAAGACTAAACGTGGAATGGAAACGTTAGACAGGATAAGCAAGGCTGCTGAGGAACTGTTTAGTGAAAAAGGTTATTATGATACAGGAATTATTGACATAGTAATGAAGGCAGGCATTGCGCAAGGTACGTTTTACATATATTTCAATGATAAAAAAAGTGTGTTTGTTTACTTGATTAACAAATTGGGAAAAGAATTAAAAGAAAGCATAAGGGTAAACACAAAGGTCAGCAAAGACAGATATGACGAAGAATACATGGGTATAAAAACATTCCTCAACTTCGTGGGAGAGCATATAGGACTTTTTAAAATAGTATGGCAGGCTCAGTTTGTAGATATGGAACTGTTCAAGGAATATTACGAATCTTTTTCCAAGGGTTATGTCAAGGGAATTGTTAAAGCCCAGGCCAAAGGAGAAATGACAGATATCGACCCTGTTATATTGTCCTATTGTCTCATAGGAATTGCAAATTTCACTGCATTGAAGTCAATAGAGTTTGACGGAAAAAGCAGCAACTATGATGCGGTTGTGGAAGAAGTTATGAAATTCATAAGAAATGGCGCATTTAAAAAAGATGAATCAAAGGATTCTGTGAAGTAAAACTGAAATAAGAATTTGGCAGCACATTAAGTAATCTTAATGTGCTGATTTTTTGATTATAAAAAGTCGAAAAGAAAACGTTGACAAAATATGCCAGCCATAATATAATGAGTATGAAACATGAATCATGTGTCATATTAAAAAATATAGGAGGTTGGAAATGGATTTATCAAGCAAAAAAACAGCTATAATTGTAATGACCACAATATTATGGCTAACAATCAATTTTTTGGGCTGGAATGATCAATATCTTGTTTCTATGTACTTGGGAGTAGTTTTAATGTTGCTTTACATGATGCTTGGGACTGCCAAGGATGGAATGTTATCTAAAAAACTGTTTTTCTACTGCTTAATT
>NZ_JAJUJR010000385.1 GCF_029265225.1 Sedimentibacter sp. | reverse complement strand
ATCTCCGCTGTGCTCTCTCACATGGTACAGCTGTTCTATTAAGCTATCCTTAATTAAATCCACATCCTCCAGCTTATACCCGTAGAGCTTTTCAGAAAGAGCCGCAGATATTTTATCCATCTGGTCAAAAGGTATGGGACTGCTTAATTTCAATGTAACCTGCTTAACAATATTGCTTTGAAGTATTATCAGCAGCAATATTTTTGTATCAGTTATTGGAACAAGCTGAATTCTTTTAATAACTGACTGCTTAAGCTGCGGTGCTACTATAAATGATGTATATTTAGTAAACTGAGACAAAATTCTCACTGAATTCCTGAATACTGAATCCAATTCATTTGACTTGTCTTCGATTATATTCCTTAACTGGTCCAGATTTGTGTTGGATGGATCCTGCACCTTTTTCCACAAATCGTCCACATAGTATCTGTAAGCTTTGTCAGTTGGTATTCTTCCAGCTGATGCGTGAGGCTGAACAAGAAAACCCATTTCTTCCAGATCAGACATTTCATTTCTGATAGTGGCAGGACTGACACCAAGTTCATATTTCTTTGAAATTGTCCTTGAGCCGACAGCTTCAGCGTTATCTATATAACTGGAGATAATAGCTTTTAAAATCTTCACTTTTCTCTTATCCAAAGACATTTCATCACCTCATTTTCTTTGTTAGCACTCATCAGCGTCGAGTGCTAATCTCTAGATATAAGATACTACTTTACATTTATTTTGTCAATAGATAAAATTATTTTTTTTGTCAATATGTGATGATGTTACCAGTCTAGATTTAACCTTTAAAATTGGCTGATGTCATCCTGAGCGAATAGCGAAGGATCTCGGTTTTTAAATTTAAAAGATGAGATACTTCGGCTTCGCCTCAGTATGACAGCGTCGTAGGTTTTGTTAATTTAGTCTAATGGTCCCTTTTTTTAAGGGACGGTTCTTTTTGATTGATAAATGCTGTCAATCAAAAAGAACCGTCCCCTGCACTTCCACGACAGCGTCAATCCATGAATTCCTCAAAGACGTAATTTGAAATATCCATTCCTCTCTGGGTGAGCTTTATAATGCTTCCGCTTTGTTCAATTAGCTTGTTGTCTGTGAGATAATTTATTTGTTTTTTATACTTTTCAAAGAAATCAACATTAAACTTATTCTTGAATTCAACAGTATCAAGACCTTCCGTTAGTCTCAAACGAAGCATTATGTATTCAAACATCAATTCTTCGTCGTTCATCTCTTCCTGAATTATTCTGTTGAAATTATTCTCCTCAGCACTCTTGCAGTACTTTTTCAAGTCTGAAGGGTTGCTGTATCTTGTGCTGTTCATGAATGAATGGGCTGACGGCCCTATTCCTATGTATTCCTCCTGATTCCAGTACTTAAGATTATGCCTGCACTCGAAACCCTTGACTGCAAAATTGGAAATTTCATATTGGAATAAATTGTTTTTTTCCATAACAAATCTGCCCTTGTAGTACATGTTTCTTTCTTCGTCTTCGTCGGGCATATTGATTAAATTTTTCTGTTCCATGGAATACATCGGCGTCCCTTTTTCAAGCTTCAGCGAATAAAATGAAATGTGTGTTACTCCACTTTCAATTATTTTAGAAAGGGTGTCTTCAATGTCTAAAGTTGTTTGTTCCGGTATGTTAAACATGACATCTGCATTGACGTTTTCAAAGCCGTGCTTCCTGGCTCTGTTTATTGCATCCAGGGCCTCTTTGCTGTTGTGAACTCTTCCTATCTTTTGAAGGATTTCATCATTAAGGGACTGAATTCCTATGCTGAGACGGTTGATTCCGATTTCCTTGTATTGTCTCAAATTTTCATCAGTCAATGTGTTTGGATTTGCTTCCATGCTTATTTCAGCATTTTCATCAACATCTGTTAAAGTGCGTATGATGTCTAAAATTCTTTTTAAATTGGCTGGGTTAATAATGGTTGGCGTTCCGCCTCCGAAATATATTGTATCAACTTTGTACTTATTTTCAAGCATTTCCTTGTAGTCTTTTATTTCATCCAACACTGCTTCTGAATATTTATTTTCCCAGTCATCATCCCACTTAACAGAATAAAAATCGCAATAATTGCATTTCTTTTTGCAAAACGGGACATGTATGTACAATCCAAGTTTTTTCATATGTACCTCTCTTTTCGATGCTTCAGTCCCTTTGTCAGCAATTTATTGATAATGTTTTGTACTTTTCCCGGGAAATTACCACTGTTAATAAATTATTTCTTAATCCAACCAGGCGGTTTTCCAAAAAATAAAAAGGAGCTGAATTTCAGCTCAGTATTATGACAAAAGTAACATTTGACGTTGTCATTCTGAGGGCGTAGCCCGAAGAATCTCATGTTTTAAAGATGAGATCCTTCACT
>NZ_JAJUJR010000148.1 GCF_029265225.1 Sedimentibacter sp. | reverse complement strand
TCCATGAACTCCCCTTTGTCTGACAATGAATAAATCACATCTTTCATGTCATAAGCCTTGTTTGGATTTTCAGGCACTATTTCATTTAATGCTTCGTCTATTCTGTTCAGTTCATCGAAAGATTCCTTTGCAGGAGTGTTTTCAAGGTTGTTTTGAGGAAGGAAGCTTAAAAGCCTTTTTATGTGCTCAATGCATTCTTCTTCTGTGTCATCAAGAAAATGTGCAACTCCGCTTATGCTGTTGTGGGTCATTGCTCCACCCAGCTTTTCTGCTGAAACTTTTTCTCCTGTTACAGTTTCTATTACGTTTGGACCTGTTATGAACATCTTGCTTGTATTCTGTACCATGAATATGAAATCTGTTATTGCAGGTGAATAAACTGCTCCTCCTGCACATGGTCCAAGTATTACAGAAATCTGAGGTATTACTCCCGATGCTATTGTGTTGTTGAAGAATATCTTGCCGTAGCCTGACAATGCATCAACGCCTTCTTGTATTCTTGCTCCGCCTGAATCGTTTATTCCTATTATAGGTGCTCCTACCTTAAGAGCCATTTCCTGAGTTTTAACGATTTTTGCAGCGTGCATTTCTCCCAGTGATCCCCCGATTACCGTGAAATCCTGCGCATATATGTATACTAATCTTCCATCAATGGTTCCGTATCCTGACACAACGCCTTCGCCTGGATATTTCTTTTTTTCCATTCCGAAATTAACGCATCTGTGTTCCACAAAAGCATCGATTTCTGAAAAACTGCCCTCATCAAGGAGTTTTAAAATTCTTTCCCTGGCAGTCAGCTTGCCGCTTTCATGCTGCTTATCTATTGCCTTTTGTCCGCCGCCCAGTTTTATTTTTTCATTAAGTTCCCTGAGCTCCATCAATTTGTCGTTTGGCAATTTATATACCTCCTAAGATTTCATATATATAACAGTATATATACAATAATAAATTTCTTAAACAAAGTCAATTATTAACTGCGTGCAAAAAAACGTAACGTTATTTTGACGTTCAAAGTATATTATATAATCAAAATTTTGTCAATAGATTTGTAGATTGCCCAGAGTAAAATAATGCTTATTAAAGAAATCAATTGTCAACATTTTGCATATATTGAATAGTAGCTGAAAATTATGAAAGGTGTGATTCCATGAAATATAACAACTTTGACCAATATAACAGGATAAAGCCATACAAGGCCCAAAACATGATTGTGAAAATATTAGAAACACAAGCTCCGCCTCAGCCTCAGCCAGCCGAAGAAATACCACAGCCATTAGCAAGCACCGGTTACATAAATGTGGGGGTTTACACAGCCTTAGGAGCACTTCCCGTGAAGGATGCCGTTGTGACTGTTTATACAATTGATCAAGACGGAGAAGAAAATGCATTTTACCACGTTGTGACGAACATTAACGGAAGAGTTCCGACAATGGAAGTTCCTGTAGAATATAATCCTGAAAATCCTTTAGAAAGCCCCTCATTTTATTTTTCAACCTACAACATGAGAGTTCAGGCAATAGGATATTACACTGTCAATATTATTGACCTGCGTGTTTTTCCTGAAGTTGCCACGAATTACAGAGTAATCTTGATTCCCGTAATGGAAGGTGCCACTGAGGAAGAAGGCAGCCAGACTGTCGTTATTCCCCCAACCCCTGCGGATATTTCAAATGAATAAGGAGGAGATTAGATGAGCACACAGGTACCAGGTTTATCAAGAGTAGTAGTTCCGGATAACATTACAGTGCATCTTGGACCACCGGATCAGCCGGCAGAAAATGTAACTGTACCATTTATTGATTATATTAAAAATGTAGCCTCCAGCGAATTATACCCAACATGGCCCGAAAGCGCCCTAAGGGCAAACATATATGCAATAGTATCAATTGCATTGAACAGAGTATTCACAGAATGGTATCGTTCAAGAGGATATAATTTTGACATTACAAACACCACTCAATTTGATCAGGCATTTGTTCCAAACAGAGGTATTTTTGACACCGTAGACCGAATAGTTGACGATATTTTCAATGATTATATTGCAAGACAAAATCAGATAGAACCCTTGTACGCCCAGTTCTGTGATGGACGTGTTTCAATATGTGAAGGGTTGTTCCAGTGGGGAACAGTGGATCTGGCAAAACAGGGTTATATTCCTTATGAAATACTTCAGTACTATTATGGAGAAAACATCAATATAGTAAGGAATGCTCCAATTGTGAATTTTGAAGAGACATACCCAGGCGTCCCTCTAAAGGTAGGAGACAACAACCAGTATGTGCTGCTGATAAAAATGGCCCTCAATGCCATTTCTGTTAACTTTCCGGCAATTCCGAAGATATATCCCATAGATGGTCAATTTACCGAAGGAATGGCCGATGCAGTAAGAGAATTCCAGGAAGCATTCAATCTTCCGGTAACAGGAGTCATTGACAAGGCTACATGGTATGAAATAAGAAAAATATATGTGGCTGTAAGAAACCTTGCTCAGCTGACTTCCCAGGGAATACTTGTAAGTGACATTCCTCCTGACATAGTATCAGAAATCGAGGAAGGAAAAGTTGTTCCACGAGTACAGCTTGTTCAGTATTTTCTAAATGTTCTTTCAGCTTATTACAACACCATACCTGCTGTTGACATTGACGGTATACTAGGTCCAAAGACAAGGACTTCAATAATTGAATTTCAGAAAACAATGGGTCTTGAGCCCACAGGCATAATCGACGATGCCACGTGGAATTCCATGTACAACAGCATACTCGGAATACTAAAGGCGCTGCCGCCATCAGCTATTGCTCTGCCGGCACTGATTTTTCCAAATATAATTTTAAGAGAAGGATCCGAAGGACCAAGCGTATACATCATACAGCAATATCTTTCATTTATATCGTCTGTTGTACCGGCCATTCCTTCTGTGACCCCAGACGGAGTATTCGGTCCTGAAACCAGGGCTGCTGTCACTGCATTTCAAAGACAGTACGGACTTAACCCTGACGGCATAGTTCAACAAGCTACATGGAACAGAATAGTCCAGGTTTACAGGGAGCTTAGGTTCGGAGTTCAAAGAAATCAAGGACAATTTCCAGGAAATGAAATAAGCTAGTGAGGTGATACTATGAGTATTCCGGAAACCAACATACACATTCCAGGAGCAGCAATACCTCACATCATAGTATCCTTCCCCGCCCACATAACAGTCCACCTTGGAGCACCTGATGAAGAAGCATTGAACGTCACAGTTCCATATCTGGACTATATAAAAAATGTGGCATCCAGCGAATTGTATCCTACATGGCCGGAAGAAGCATTAAGAGCAAACATTCATGCAATCACCTCAATAGCTATGAACAGAATTTTCACTGAATGGTACAGAGGCAGAGGTTATGACTTCGACATAACAAATTCAACCAGATTCGATCAGGCTTATGTTCACGAAAGAGGGATTTATGATTCCATCGCAAATATTGCAGATGATATTTTTGATGAATATGTTGTGCGTGAAGGTCACATTGAGCCTTTGTACACAGAATTCTGTGACGGAAGAATTTCCCAGTGCAACGGCATGTACCAGTGGGGCAGCGTTGACTTAGCCAACCAGGGCTACACGGCCCTGGAAATACTAAGATATTATTATGGAAATGATGTCAACACAGCCCCTTATTCAATTGCAGGGGAAATTGTCGGTACATATCCCGGTACTCCTCTGTCCCTTGGAGAATCAGGCATAACCGTTTTCAGAATGCAGCACTCACTTAACAGAATTTCACGAAACTATCCTGCAATACCTGTAGTTCCCATTAACGGGTACTATGGTGAAGAAACAGAGGCTGCAGTAAGAGTCTTCCAGGAAGTCTTTGACCTTCCGGTTACAGGAGTTGTTGACAGCGATACATGGTACATGATCAGGCGCATATATGTGGCAGTCACGAGACTAGCACAGCTGACAACAGAAGGCCTCCTCATAAGCGAACTCATAAGCCTTTATTCAAATGTTCTTTTAGAAGGAGATACAAGGCCAGTTATTACACTGCTGCAATATTTTCTGAATCTTATGTCCCAGCAGAATCCGGACATTCCGGCAGTTCCCATAACAGGATACTACGGTCCGGAAACAACAGTTGCGGTTACAGCTTTTCAAAATGCCATGAATCTTCCTCCTTCAGGAATTGTAACACAGGAAACGTGGAATGTGCTGTACAGGAATGTATTTCCCATACTGGTTAATACACCTGTTGAAAATATATATCTGCCAGGTATAAATTATATGGGAATAACATACAACGCAGGCATGGGAGCCGATCACCCTGGCGTCATTGTATTGCAGATTATGCTTGCTTATATCTCATTAAGCATTCCTGAAATACCAGCCATAGAAAAAGACGGAATTTTTGGTCCGGCTACAGAAGCCGCAGTATCTGCCTTCCAAAGTCTTTATGGTCTTGAAGCAACAGGAATAGTAAATGCAGATACTTGGAACAAATTAGCAGAGGTTTATGTAAATTTAAGATACAATCCCGCTGCACAACAGTGAAAGGAGATTATTATGATATATAACAATTTAAATCAAGACGGTGAAACATCGGCCATAACAGAAATCCAGCGATACTTAAGAAACATTTCAAACTCACACCCTGAAATATCACTTGTTGAACTGTCAGGTAAATATGATGTGCAAACCCGTAAGGCCGTGGAAGAATTCCAGCATCTTTCAGGAATTCCTGTTACAGGGAAAGTTGATTACATCACATGGAACACCATGGTAAAAGAAAACAATCTTCATATGAAATCGAAAGAAATGCCTTACAAACTTCCCTGCAGAGCCAATGATTTTGGAAAGATTGCAGGGGGATACTCGGGAGATATTGTGTATGTTCTGAAAATAATGCTCAACAACTTCTGCAGGAAATACAAAAATTACAAAAAACTTGAAATAAACGACAAATATGACCATGAGACCGAAGAAGCAGTAAAGGAATTTCAAAAAATAAGCATGCTTCCCGTAACCGGAATTGTCGACAAGGAAACATGGAACACCATGGTTTCAATTTACAGCACCTGCAAATTATATGATTATTAATAATTGCTGATCCAGTATCAGCATTTTTTTTATAAAAAATATTCAGTATTGACTGATGTACGGCTGCAGAGTTTCAAACTTTTTTATAAAATTTATTCCAGACTATTGACAATTGCTGTTCTTTTGCTAAAATAGAGTTAGCACTCAGCATCGAAGAGTGCTAACAACGAAAGATAAATTGCATTTGCAATTAATTTATTTGTAAGGAAGGAATAACTATGGCAAAAAAACAGTTTAAATCAGAATCCAAGAGACTTTTGGACTTAATGATCAACTCCATTTACACACACAAGGAAATTTTCTTAAGAGAGCTTATTTCAAACGCAAGTGATGCAATTGACAAAAGCTATTACAAATCTCTTACAGACAACAGCATTGTATTCAACAAGGACGATTTTTACATAAGAATTGCCGTAAACGAAGATGAAAGAACTCTCACAGTTTCTGACACTGGAATAGGAATGACGAAGGAAGAACTTGATTCAAACCTTGGAACCATTGCAAAAAGCGGTTCATTTGATTTCAAGGAAAACAACGAGGCTAAAGACGGAGTTGACATCATCGGTCAGTTCGGAGTAGGCTTTTATTCAGCATTTATGGTTGCTGAAAAAGTAACCGTAATAAGCAAGGCAATTGGTTCAGAAGAAGCATACAAATGGGAATCAGAAGGAGCTGACGGCTACACAATAACAAGCTGCACAAAAGAAACACCAGGAACAGAAATAATAATGAAAATAAAACAAAACACCGAGGGAGAAGATTATGACGAATACCTTGATGTTTACAACATAAAATCTCTTGTAAAAAAATATTCAAACTTCATCAAATACCCTATTA
>NZ_JAJUJR010000094.1 GCF_029265225.1 Sedimentibacter sp. | reverse complement strand
TGGGAACATCAAGACAGTTCAAGAAAAGATCAGAAGGAAAAGAAATGAAGAACAAAATCAAGACATATGAAAATGACAAGCTTCAGTATGAAAACAGTGTAAAAGCAATGGAAACTGAAATACAGTCACTTAAGGACAACAATGCTGCGCTCATTGCAAAGGCCACTGAATTTGAGGAAAAATTGAAACTCAAGGATGACCACATTGCACTTCTTACAAAAGAGCTTGATGAAATGAAAACACAGACAAATATTACAAATATTAATGAAGGCGCTGATTCAAATTCAAATGATGAAAAAAGTGAAGCTTAAGGTAAATGAGTTTGAACAGTCTGAAATAGATGAAATAAAAAATAATTTCAATTTATCAGACATATCTTCAAAAATACTTTTAAGCAGAAATATAAGAACACATGAGGAAATAGAGCAATTTCTAAATCCAGATTTCAAATATTTTGAAAATGCCGAAAATTATAAAGATTTGCAGAAAGGCTGCCAAAGAATTTTAAAAGCAATTGACAATGACGAAAGAATTTTGATATACGGCGATTACGACGTGGACGGCATTACATCCATAAGCCAGTTCTTTATTCTTTTGTCAAAGGCGGGAGCAAAAGTAGATTATTATGTTCCGGAAAGAGAAAGTGAAGGCTACGGCATAAGCACCGATTTTGTCAACTGCTTGAAAAACGGTGAGATAAAGGCGGATCTATTAATAACCGTTGACTGCGGAATTGCTGAAGTTGAAAAAATAAAGGAAATTACAAACTTCAGCAAGGATGTAATCATTTTGGATCACCATCAATGCAAGGAAGAAATTCCTGATGCATACGCCGTAATAAACCCCAAACAAAAAGATTGTCCGTCGAAAAACAAGCAGTTGTGCGCGTCCGGACTGTCTTTTAAATTTTTGAAGCATTTGAACGAGTATTTGAAAATAGAAGATGTGGAAGATGTCCTTCTTGAACTTGCATGTCTTGGAACAATTGCAGACATAGTTGATCTCATAGGGGACAACAGGATTATAGCAAGCAATGGACTTAAGAAAATAAACAATACCAGAATAATTGGACTTAAAAAACTAATAGAAGTTTCCGGAATAAATGTAAAGGAAATTGAATCCTATCACATTGGATTCATAATAGCTCCCAGAATAAATGCAGCAGGCAGAATGGACTCTGCTAAAAAGGCAATCGAGCTCATGCTTACAAATGATGAAGAAGAAGCTGGACAACTTGCGTTTGAGCTGGAAAACTTAAATGTACATAGAAAAGAAACAGAGCAGGAAATATTTGACGAAGCCGTAAAAAAAATCGAAACGGATTTTTTATACAAAAAGAACGCAATAGTAGTGTATGGTGATAACTGGCATGAGGGAGTTCTTGGAATTGTTGCTTCAAAGCTCACTGAAAAATACGAAAGACCAAGTGTTGTGATTTCAGTGAAGGATGGAACAGGAAAGGGTTCTGCAAGAAGCCTTGAATACCTGGATATTTTTGAAGCATTCAAGGCAAATGATGTGTACCTTGAGAAATACGGGGGGCATAAGCTTGCCGCAGGATTGACGATCCCGGAAAAAAACATAAACAGCTTTGCAAATGCTCTTAACAGCTATATTGGAAACATAAATTTGAACCGTTTTGACTACAGGGAAATTGAATCTGATGCAATGCTTAAAATTTCTGACGTTAATTTCAGCCTTTATGAAGAAATAAATAAATTTGAACCATTCGGAGCCGGAAATCCAAAGCCTGTATTGATTTTGGAAAATGTTCTTTTGAAAAATATCAAAAAAGTAGGCAGGAACGGAAACCACTTGAGTTTTGTTTTGTCTGATGAAGGCGTGGACATACCTGTAATAGGATTTGGGAAAATAAACATACTGGAAAAGGTGCTTACAAGACCTCCTTCCTACGCAGTGTCTTTGAGCCTCAATGAGTTCAACGGAAAAAAAAGCATGCAGCTTGTTCTATTGAACGTCGAGGAACGTGAGGAACTTGATTACAAAATAGATGATGAAAAAGTAAGAATGCTTAACTCCATTCTGAACAAAACAAAGTCGAAAATTATCAAGACAGATATTTTTGTGCTGGTGGATAGGTTCAATCATTTATACAATACTAAAATAACAGCTGATGAAATAATATGCATACTTAAAAAGGCAAATAATATACAATATGCTTTGAAAAATGACATGTTGTACATAAAAAAATAATCATCTCAATTTGGAGGAGTTATGGATTTAAAAGAAAAAATCAGAGTGATAGACGGTTTTCCGGTGGATGGAATCAGCTTTAAGGATATTACTACCTTGCTTAAGGATGCGGGGGCACTTAACGAATGTATAAATCAAATGGCTGAAAGATTTAAGGATACTCAGGTTGACATTATTGTTGGACCTGAATCAAGAGGCTTCATCCTGGCAACACCTCTTGCTTATGTAATGAATACAGGATTTGTACCAGTTAGAAAACCCGGAAAACTTCCCGGAGAAACAATAAAATATGAATACTCACTGGAATATGGAATGGATTCTCTTGAAATACACAAGGATGCAATCAAACCGGGACAAAAAGTTCTGATTATTGACGACCTTTTGGCTACCGGGGGAACGATGTTTGCAGCTGCCAAGCTTGTGGAAAAGCTCGGCGGAGACGTTGTAGGCCTTGGATTTTTAATAGAACTTGAAGATTTAAACGGAAGAGAAAAACTTTCTGATTATAAAGTTGAATCGTTGGTAAAATATAATTAACAAAACATAATTAAGAATTAAGAATTAATTGTTGGAATTTTGCAGAGCAAAATCCTTCCATAATTTTTCACTATTCATTCTTAATTCTAAATTAGAAAAGAGGTGAGCACAATGTTGGAAAATATAATCAATCAAATAGAGTCATACAATCCCAATGCAGATGTTTCAGTTGTGGCCAAGGCCTACAACTATGCAGAAATGGCACATTCAAATGCACAGACAAGATTTTCAGGTGAAA
The DNA here is from genome assembly GCF_029265225.1 of Sedimentibacter sp. GTDB lineage: Bacteria > Bacillota > Clostridia > Tissierellales > Sedimentibacteraceae > Sedimentibacter. The sequence continues at coordinate 4,718 of NZ_JAJUJR010000094.1, read as the reverse complement.
GATATTTCATTCATCCTTACAATGTTGCGCTCATTCTGGCAGACCTGCACGTTGATGTTCAAACAATTGCAGCAGGTTTACTACATGATGTTGTTGAAGACACGGGAATAACCTATGATGACATAAAAAGAGAATTCGGCGAAGAAATAGCCAACATGGTTGACGGTGTTACAAAACTTAGCAAAGTCAAGTACAGAAACAAGGAAGAGCGCCAGGCAGAATCACTGAGAAAAATGATCATTGCCATGTCTAAGGACATAAGGGTGGTAATAATCAAACTGGCCGACCGTCTGCACAACATCAGGACTCTTCAGTACATGCCAAAGGAAAAACAATATCAAAAAGCAATGGAGACAATAGAAATATATGCTCCCATTGCCAACCGACTTGGTATTGCGTCCATAAAGTGGGAGCTTGAGGACCTGAGCCTTAAGTATATCGACCCTGAAGGCTATGAAGATTTGCTTGAAAAGGTGCAGCAAAAAAGCGAGCAAAGAAAAGATTACATTTCCCGCATCATATCGGTAATGCAGGAAAAGTTAAATGAAGCAGGAATAGAAGCAGACATCAAGGGAAGACCAAAAAGCCTTTACAGCATATACAAAAAAATGTATTTCAAGAACAGGGCTTTTGAGCAGATTTATGATTTGATTGCTGTGAGAATAATTGTTGACAGCATCAAGGACTGCTACGGAGCACTGGGAACAATGCACACTCTTTGGAAGCCAATTCCCGGAAGATTCAAGGATTATATTGCAATGCCAAAGCCAAACATGTATCAGTCGCTGCATACAACTGTCATAGGACCTGCAGGGGAACCTTTTGAAATTCAAATCAGAACCCTTGAAATGCACAGGACGGCTGAATACGGTATTGCAGCTCACTGGAAATACAAAGAAGGAATAGATGAACAGACAAATTATGAAGAAAAATTAAACTGGCTGAGGCAGATGCTTGAATGGCAGCAGGAAACAAACGATCCGGCTGAATTCATGGAAACGCTGAAAATTGATCTTTATGCAGATGAAGTATTTGTGTTCACACCAAAGGGAGAGGTTGTAAACATCCCTACGGGATCAACGCCAATCGACTTTGCTTACAGGGTTCACTCGGCTGTAGGAAATAAATGCGTTGGTGCAAAGGTAAACGGAAGAATTGTGCCCATTGACACAAAACTTAAAACCGGAGATCAGATTGAGATATTAACTTCTCAGTCCAGTGCAGGGCCTAGCAGGGACTGGCTGAAAATTGCAGCATCAAGCCAGGCAAAATCAAAAATAAGGAAATTTTTCAAGGAAAGAGACAAGGACTTCAATGTTGAAAAAGGCAAGGAGCTTGTTGAAAGGGAAGTAAAGAAACAAGGTTTCCAGGTATCTGACCTGCTGAAGGATGACTGGGTTAAATTTGTTGCCGACAAGTACAGCATGTTTACTGCCAACAACCTTTATGCGGCTGTAGGCAACGGAGGCATTACAGAAAATCAGATAGTTAACAGGCTTAAGCTTTTATACATGGAAAAGAACAAGGATAAGATTGAGCTTGAAAAAATAGAAAACCTTGAGAAAAATTCAAGTCTTGCAGGCAAGTCACCCTCAAGGATTGAAAAGCATGCTTCAGGTGTTATCATAAAGGGAATTGACAACGTTAAGGTGCGTTTTTCAAAGTGCTGCAGTCCTGTTCCGGGAGATGCCATAGTAGGCTACATTACCAGAGGAAGAGGAGTGTCTGTTCACAGGGCAGATTGTACGAACATTCATGACCTTACAGATTCAGACGATCAAAGGTTCATAGAAGTTGAGTGGGATTACGGCAAGCAGGCTACATTCGTTAGCGAACTGCAGATAAAAGCACTTGACAGACCAAGGCTTCTGCAGGATTTGACAGCTCTATATGCCGAGGCAAAACTTAATGCTGTTTCACTCAACCTGAGGATTACAAAGGACAAGATTGCCATAGTAGACATTGGTTTTGAAATAAATGAAACAAAGCAAATAGAAGATTTAATGAAAAAAATAAAAAAACTTGACGGTGTTCTGGAAGTTTACAGAAACAAAAAATAAATAACATATTTATTTGTAAGAAAAGCTGTATTGCCGCAGGCGATGCGGATTTTCTTTTATAAATAAGAAAAAATGAGCAGGTGATTTAGTGAGAGGCGTTGTGCAGCGTGTAAAGCGCGCCAAGGTATCGGTTGACGATAAAGCAATTGGTCAAATTGACCATGGAATAATGCTTTTGCTTGGTGTGGAAGAAGACGATGAAGAAAAAGATTTGGAATACATGTGCGACAAGGTTGTTAATTTGAGGATATTCGAGGATGAAGACGGAAAGATGAACAAGAGTGTACTTGACGTTTGTGGAAGTCTTCTTGTAGTTTCTCAGTTTACACTTTTAGGAGATGCAAGAAAAGGCAGGAGACCAAGCTTCATTCAGGCGGCACGTCCTGAAAAGGCAATACCAATGTATGAAAAATTCATTGATAACATGATAAAATCAGGATTGAAAACACAGACAGGCGAATTTGGAGCCGACATGCAGGTTGAACTTGTAAATGACGGACCGGTTACAATTCTGCTTGACAGCAAAAAAACTTTTTAGGAGGAAATTATGATATTTGAAGCAATGACAGTGGGCTCGTATTATTCAAACTGCTACATAGTGGCAAGCGACAGTACAAAAGAAGCTGCAATAATAGACCCGGGAGCTGACTTTAATAAAATTGATGAAAAAATAATTGAGCTTGGACTGAAGCCCAAAATGATAATACTGACCCATGCTCACGGCGACCACATTTGTGCCGTAATGGAACTTGTTGAAAAATACAATGCAAAAGTCTATGTACACAAAGACGACGCAGAGGCTTTATCTGACAGCAAAATAAATTTCTCAAAGGTATTGTTCGGAAAAGATATTTCAATTGATGCTGATGTTAAGCTGAAAGACGGCGATGTGCTGGAACTGGGAGACCTTAAGCTTGAAATAATCCACACTCCCGGACACACAAAAGGCGGCATATGCATAAAAGTTGGAAATATAATGATGACAGGGGATACTCTTTTCAACAATTCTATAGGAAGAACAGATTTTCCCGGAGGGTCTTTTGAAGAAATAATTGATTCCATACAGGAGAAAATATTCAAGTACGACGAAGACATCATAATTTATCCAGGTCATAATTCTCCTTCTACAATAAAATCGGAAAAATTGTGCAACCCTTTTGTCAATTAAGGAGAAACAATGCTTTTATTTTATTTTTCAGGGCATAACTTTGAATATGAGGCCAGAAATGCCCTCAGGGTTTTTGACCTGAACATAGATTATGAAGTGAAAAATTTGGATGAAGAACAGCCTGACTTCCAGAGTGAATATTCCATTGTTTCAATATTAGAGGAAGAAAACAAGACATTTAAAGGCACGGCTGTACTGTACCGCAAAAATGAAAAGATGTTTGAAAGAAGCTTTAAAAGCGATGAAATAATCCTTGAAAAAGAAAATGACAAGAAGATGAAAAAAACTCTTGTGACAAAATCAATTCACAATGTCTTAAAAAAACATTACTGTCTTGTGCCGGACTATGGAATCTTAACAGGCGTAAGGGTTGTGAAAATACTCATAGCATCCAGGCAGTACGGGAGAAGCGACTCTGAAATAACAAAAATACTTAAGGAAACCTATGAAGTAACAGATGAAAAAATTGAACTTTTGTGGGATATCTTAAATATTGAAGAAAAATACATAAATGAAGAAAAGAACAAAACCAATTACAATTTGTACATTGGAATTCCATTTTGCCCTACCAGGTGCAGCTACTGTTCATTCACATCCTTCATAAACTGCAGGGAAGAAAAAATTGAAGCATATTTGGACGTACTTGTAAAGGAAATTCACGCAACAATAGAAATGGCAAAAGACAGGAATTTAAGTCTTAATTCGGTTTATATAGGAGGAGGAACTCCTTCAGTACTCAATGAAAGACAAATTGACAAATTGTTAGCTTCAATCAAAAGTCACTATGATTTGTCCTGTATTAGTGAAATAACTTTTGAGGCAGGAAGACCAGACACAATCACATGGGAGAAGCTTCAGTGCCTTAAGAACAACAACGTCACAAGAATAAGCATCAATCCTCAGTCCATGAATGAAAAAACACTCATTTCCATGGGAAGGAATCACAGCAGGGAAGACATTATAGAAAAATACCAGATGGCAAGAAAAATTGGTTTTGACAGTATAAACATGGATATCATACTGGGGTTGCCGGGCGAAACTGAAGAAGACGCAAGAAATACCATAGAAAGTATTGTGAAGCTTAAGCCTGACAACATCACGGTGCATTCACTGGCGTACAAGAAAAATGCCGAGCTTACAAGAGAAAGCTCAGAATATTTAAAGGATTACAACTTGCTTAGAAACATGCATGAGCATGTTAAAAAAAGCTGCAAAAAAAACGGATACAAGCCATATTACATGTACAGGCAAAAAAACATAAAGGGTAATTCTGAAAATGTAGGATATTGTCTCCCTGCAAAGGAAAGCATATACAACATGATAATAATTGAAGAACTTGAAACCATACTTGCCTGCGGTATTGGCGGATCAAGCAAAATCATGACAGGAAACAACAGACACGAGCCTCTTCGCAATTTCAAGAGCCTTGAGGAATACATGAGCCGAATTGATGAAATATTGGAAAAGAAGAAAAATATGTTGAAATAGTT
>NZ_JAJUJR010000435.1 GCF_029265225.1 Sedimentibacter sp. | reverse complement strand
GAAGCACGCGCCGCAATGGTTGAAGGATATCTTGCAGGACTTTGTGCTGCTGCAAAGATAGGTTATGTGGCTGATGATTTCGAAGAAAGAAAAAATGACTATTTTAAGCAGCTTGACAGTCTGCGTTCAGGACCTGTTGGAAAGCATATTTTATCAGGCATCGAACAAATAGTAATTAAAGGAGATCAATATGTTTGAGAAAACCGGAATTCCAAGCGAAGAAATGATTATGGGCAAATTTCCGCCCTTAGAAAGAATAAATAAAGGCCCTGTGGCCGTAGTTGAATGCTACAAGGAAATACCGTGCAATCCCTGTGAGACATCATGCAGGTTTAGTGCAATAAACATTGGAGAAGACATAAACAGCATACCCGTTTTAAATGATGAAAGATGCACAGGTTGTGCAGTATGCTTAAGCAAATGTCCCGGTCTTGCCATTATGGTTATAGATGGTTCAAAATCTGACACTACAGTCCTGGTAAAACTGCCATATGAATTTTTACCCCTTCCTGCTGCAGGAGATACTGTTAAGGGACTTGACAGGGAAGGCAAAATTATAGCAGAGGTGAAAGTTATCCAGGTTCAAAATCCAAAGTCTTTTGACAGGACTCCGGTTGTAACAATCGAAGCAGACAGAAGCATCATGTATAAAATAAGAAATATCATGACGGAGGCAAAGTAATGGATGAGAATACAATTATCTGCAGATGCTCAGATGTAACGCTTAAGGAAGTAAGAGAACTCATAAGTGAAGGCTATGTTACTTTTGATGAAATAAAAAGAATCACGCGCATTGGCATGGGGCCATGTCAGGGAAAGACATGCGGTCAGCTTGTCATGAGGGAAATTGCCAATGCCACAGGACAAAATATTAAAGACGTTAAGTTCCAGACAAACAGACCTCCTGTTGTGGGAGTCAAACTTGGACTCATTGCTGAGGAGGGAAGAAGATGAAAAACATTGCTGATGTGGTAATTATTGGCGGAGGAATATCGGGCTGTTCAACTGCTTATAACCTTGCAAAAAAAGGTGTTAAAAACATTGTTGTTCTTGAAAAAAACTATATTTGCAGCGGCTCAACCGGAAGATGCGGCGCAGGGGTGAGAATGCAGTGGGGAACCGAAATGAACTGCAAAATCGCCAAACAAAGCATAGAGTTTTACGAGCATGCCAATGAAATACTTGAATACGACAGAGATGTTGATTTCAAGCAAAGCGGATACCTTCTTATAGCAGATACGGACAAGGAAATAGAGCAGTTCAAAAAAAATATTGAAGTCCAGCATGCATGCGGCATACCTTCAAAAATGCTTACACTGGAGGAAGCTAGAGAAATTGTTCCATACCTTAACACAAGTATATTAAAAGGAGCAGCTTTTTGCGAAAAAGACGGATTTCTTAATCCGTTCCACACTACGGATGCTTTTTACAAGGCAGCCAAAAGACTTGGAGTGGAATTCAACACATTTACTGAAGTAACGGGCATAAGGGTTGAAAAAGGAAAAGTGACAGGAGTTGAAACAAACAAGGGATTTATATCAACAAACATAGTAGTAAATGCAGCCAATGCTTATTCAAAAAACCTCTGCAACATGGTTAACATTGATATTCCTGTTTATTCTGAAAGGCATCAGATTTTGGTTACAGAACCTGTGGAACCTATGCAGGGACCAATGGTAATGGCATTCGGCCTTAATTTATATGTGCAGCAGTCTCCGGAAGGTTCATTCATAATGGGAAGAGGAGACGCTAACGAACCAAGGGATTTGAGAATAACATCCAGCTGGCATTTCATAGAAGAAATGGCCAAGACAATCGACATGGTTCTTCCTCCGATATCACAATTAAGGGTCATCAGACAGTGGGCAGGACTTTACAACATGACTCCGGACAAACAGCCGATTTATG